>CAYSVE010000768.1:0-2900 GCA_964434365.1 uncultured Anaerolineaceae bacterium
ACATGTACTGGATTCGGAAGCGCGCGACTTCCTCTTAGGGGCGGGGGCAACCGCTGCCGACGACCGTGTACGCATTCCACGCAAGATGGTCGAGGATGCGCTAAACGTCTCGGCGAAGCACTTTACACTAGCCGCCCGTGATCCTCGCCACGACATCGATGTGGGTGGCGACCGCGTTTATATGGGTACAGGTGGCGCAGCCATTAAAGTGCTGCACCTCGACGGGGTTGTCCGCGAGAGCACCCTGCAAGACATCGCAGACATCGCGCGCCTTGTCGATGCGCTGGATAACATCCACTTTTACTTGCGGCCAGTGGTCGCCCGCGACCTCCCAACCGATATACTCGATGTAAACAAAACATATGCCTCGCTCGCCAACACCACCAAACACGTGATGACAAGCGCATACGATTCCAATTCCGCGTGTGAGGTGTTGGAACTAGCCCACATCATCAGCGGCGGCCCAGCGGCATACGAGGAACGCCCCATTATTTCCTTCACAGCAGGTTTTACGGTGAGTCCGCTGCGGTTCGCGCCAGAGACAGTGGAGGTACTCATCGAACTGGTTCGGAACGGTGCGCCGGTTGCACTGTCAAGTGCACCCCAAAGCGGCGCGACCTCACCCGCCGCGCTCGCGGGCACCCTGGTGCAAATTAACGCCGAGGAACTCAGCGGCCTCGTTTTGTGTAACCTCGTACGACCCGGCGCAAAGGTGCTGCTGGGCTACGTTCCCTCCGTTGCCGATATGCGCACCGGTAACTTCGTCGGTGGCGCGCCGGAGTTCGCGCTGATGAATGCAGCCGCCGCGCAACTCGCGCACTTCTACGATCTGCCCATTTACAACTCATCGGCACTTTCCGATAGCAAATTGCCAGACATCCAGGCCGGGTACGAGAAGGGCATCACGAGCGCAGCAGCAGCACTCGCCGGTGCAAATTACATTCACCACTCTGCCGGTTTTTTGGAAAGCCTATTGACCGTCGCATATGAACAATATGTCATCGACGACGACATCAACGGCAGCATTATGCGCATGGTGCGCGGCATCGAAGTGACTGATGAAACACTCTCTGTAAAGGTCATCCACGACGTGTGCACCGGCGAGGGACATTTCCTCGGCACCGCACAGAGCCTCGAACTCATGACTAGCGAATACTACTACCCCCACACGGCTGATCGCGCCCGTCGCGAAGATTGGGAAAATGGCGGCTCGCTCGACATGCGCGAACGCGCGCGGGAGAGGGCCAGGCGCATCCTAGACGAACACAACCCCACACCGCTCAGCCCAGAGATCGAGGCAGCCATTCGTGAACGCTTCGAAATTGTGTTACCCCCTCGTACGCCAGTAAAGGCTTAGGTTTCGATGGTCTGGAAACTCATTCAGCACGGATTCAACGGTAAGCACCCGCCGCCTCGCATGTGGCGAGTGCACGAACTGAAGGATAGCTACGATGTCGTCATCATCGGTGGCGGTGTTCATGGCCTCGCAACAGCCTACTACCTCGCAAAACATCACGGCATCACGAACGTCGCCGTACTCGACAAACGCTACATCGGCGGTGGCGGCAGTGGGCGCAACACGACGATCATCCGCTCGAACTACCTTACGCCAGAAGGGGTCGCTTTCTACGACGAAAGCGTGAAGCTGTACGAAGACCTTTCCGTCGAACTTGACTTCAATGTGATGTTTAGCCAACGGGGGCACCTTACGCTCGCTCACACCGATAGCGCCGTCCGCACGATGCGCTGGCGTGCCGAGGTCAACCAAATACAAGGGGTGGACAGTCGCCTCGTTTACCCAGACGAACTCGCCCGAATTTGCCCACAACTCGACCTCAGTGATCACCCGCGCTACCCTATTTTGGCTGCGCTGTATCATCCCCCAGGGGGTGTAATCCGGCACGATGCGGTGGTGTGGGGTTACGCCCGTGGTGCAGACGAAACCGGCATCGAAATCCACCAGATGACCGAAGTCACCGGCATCGATGTGCAAAAGGGCAAGGTCGTGGGTGTGGAAACCACGCGCGGGTATATAAAAACGGGCACCGTGCTTAACGCCACCGCGGGCTGGTCCACACTGGTTAGTGATATGGCCGGGATGAAGATGCCAGTCACCTCGCACCCGCTGCAAGCCTGCGTCACCGAGCCGCTAAAGCCGTTCCTCGATGTGATCGTCGTCTCCGGTTCGTTGCATGTGTACGTCAGCCAGTCTGATCGGGGAGAGCTTGTGATGGGTGCCTCGGTGGATCCGCATCAATCGTACTCGATGGATTCATCGTTGAGCTTCATGGAGGGCCTTGGTGGGCACATCCTCGAACTGTTCCCTTTCCTCTCGGAAGTGAAGATTCTGCGGCAGTGGGGGGGACTGTGCGATATGACACCAGACTACAGCCCAATCATGGGCTTTACCCCCGTCGAAGGCTTCCTCGTCGATGTGGGTTGGGGCACGTATGGCTTCAAAGCGGGGCCGGTGAGCGGTAAGCGCATGGCGGAACTAATCGCCACGAACAAAACGCCGGACCTCATCGCACCGTTTGCCCTGGCGCGCTTCGAGCAGGGGGAACTTGTCGGCGAAAAGGGTGCGGCTTCGGTCGGCCATTAGGGGGATAAAATATGATTTTGTTAGAA
This sequence comes from uncultured Anaerolineaceae bacterium, assembly GCA_964434365.1. Lineage (GTDB taxonomy): Bacteria > Chloroflexota > Anaerolineae > Aggregatilineales > Phototrophicaceae > CAYSVE01. The sequence continues at coordinate 2,629 of CAYSVE010000768.1, forward strand.
TGCCCAAACTGCGGGCCACGCAACGCGAGCGAATTTCGCTACGGCGGCGAGGCACGCCCGCGCCCGGATGTGAATACCGCCAGTGAAACCGAATGGAATCGTTACCTTCACATGCGCGATAACCCGCTCGGTGAAATCCGCGAGTGGTGGTATCACCGAGCGGGGTGTGGTTGCTGGCTAATCGCCGAGCGGCACACCAAAACACAGGAAATCCTGAGGACGTATCGCTACGAGGAGCCGACATCATGACGGCGACAATTGATCAATCGCGC
>CAYSVE010000769.1:0-2897 GCA_964434365.1 uncultured Anaerolineaceae bacterium
GCTTCTGAATCGGCGCAAGCGGGAGATCCTCGAGAAGGAGTGCTTCGGGATGATCTAGTTCGTTGTGCCTGAGCACGATTTCTCGGCGGTCGTCGTCACTTTTTGCCCTTTCGCTTGCGGAGCACGTAGTAGGAACCGCGCTTCTGACCGCGCTTTGCCAACACCCGCTTCTCGACGAGCGCGACGAGGTCGCGGCGGAGCGTTTCCGGGTGCACATCGGGGCAAAGCCGTTGCAGGTCGCTGTTGGTGATGCGGCTGTGGCGTTCTTCTTCGAGGTAGGCCAGCGCGATTTCCTGCCGGGGGTTTAGTTCGATGGCGTCGAGGTCCACCTCATCATCGTCATCATCTTCGGCGCGCTTCGTCCGCTTCCGCTTCTCCTGGTAAAGTTCCACGCGGAAGCCGCCCGCCGTCTCGGTGAAGCGCGGCTTGCCCAACCCACGCTGCGACATCAGCGCGATCACGCGGTCGACACCGTAGCCCAAGCGCTCGATGAAGCCCATGTCGGCGAGCACCTGCACGATAACCGGGTTTCGGCTGAAGCGCTCATCCTGAATGTTATCGACGGTGACGGGGCCGGGCAAGCTGCCGGGGCTGGTCACGCTCATGTGCTTGCGGAAGATGAACAGCCGGATACCATCGCCACGAATGCTGTAGTCGCGGTGTGCCACGGCGTTCACCACCAACTCGCGCGCAGCCTCCATGGGATATTCGTAGTCCTCGTCGCGGACCATCTTTTTGCCGATTTGCACGCCCTTGCGCAAGTGGTCTGCGAGGAAGGTTTCGGCGAGGCGAATTTGGTCGGGCAGTGTGCCGAGGATGTCCTGTTTGCTGAAGGTGTCGCTCATCGTGTCGCCCGCGAAGCGCGCCGCCGTGATGTCGGCACCACGAAGGTAGCGTTGCGGCTCCTTGCCAAATAGCAAAATGCCCGCGTTCGTGGGGTAGGCTTTGCCATCGAGGTAGGTGATGCAACCGCGCCTTTCGAGCACGGTTTGCACGTCCTTATCGCCGATGCCACTGAGCTTGTCGACGTAGGTTTGCGCCTTTTTCCAGTCGATGTCTTCGAGGGAGGCGGACGGAATGACGTCAGTTTCGAAGTCGGAGACGCCGCGCATGACGATCAGGCGGCGAAGTTCGGCGGGCGTAAGGCCGACATTCCGCGCGCCATCACGGCGCATGTAGTGCCCATCGCGCCCGTAGACGTTTGGCATTCCCCGTGGCACACGCGCCACGATGAGCGTTTTTTCGCCGAGTTCGACCGTCTCGGGCAGGGGAATGATGAGGGCCGGTTGCAGGCTGAGCGCGGCTTGCAGGGTGCGGTCCACCGCTTCGTCGACATCGTCGATACCAAGCAGGTCGCCGTCTTCGCTGGCCCCCAAAAGCACCACCCCGCCCCGGCTGTTCGCCAGCGCGCCGAGCGCCGACGCCACCTCATCGATCGTGGCATCGGCGGGGAATAAATCGGCCTCACCCCCCGGGCCATCGGCCAACACCGCGCGGATGTCGTCTTCGGTCACGATCATGAATCGTCTTCGCTGTCGCTCTCTTCTTCGTCGTCGCTGTTTGCATCGCGGATGCGGCCATCGGGTGGCGGGGCCAACAACACCGCGTCGATAACTTGCTGCATGTCGTCGATGAACGTGATGTTCATGTCGCGCAGCGCGGTTTTCGGCACGAGCACGAGGTCCGGCTCGTTTTCCTTGGGCAGCAACAGGTTGAAGATGCGTGCCCGGTGGGCGGCCATCACCTTCTCGCGGATGCCACCCACCGGCAACACCTTGCCCCGCAGTGTGATCTCGCCCGTCATGGCGTAGTCGCTGCGGACGGGCCGCTCGGTAAACACCGAGATAATCGCCGTTGCGAGCGTCACACCAGCGGAGGGGCCGTCCTTGGGGACGGCACCAGCGGGCAAATGCACGTGCACGTCATAGTTTTCGAAGTCGTCGTGCGGCACATCGAAGTCGTCGGCGCGGGCGCGCATGTAACTCATGGCAGCCTGCGCGCTCTCCTGCATTACATCACCGAGCTGGCCGGTGAGCATCAGCGTGCCCTTGCCCGGCAGCAATATCACCTCATCGAGCGTGACCTCGCCGCCGCTGCTGGTCCACGCGAGGCCCGTCACCACGCCCACCTCGTCTTTATCGTTGGCGCGGAGGGGCATGTAATCGGGCGGGCCGAGCAGCTTCGGCAGCATCCCTGCTTTGATGCGGCGCGGGTACTTCTTGCCCTCGGCCACCTGCCGCGCGACCTTCCGCAGCGCCTCGGCGACGCGGCGTTTGAGGTTACGCACGCCCGCCTCGTAGGTGTAATCGCGGACGATTTCCTGCAACGCGCCGGACTCGAACTTAACGCCGCTGTCGGTAAGGCCGTGGGCTTTCAACTGGTTCGGGATGAGGAACTGCTGCGCGATTTCCAGCTTTTCCTCCTCGATGTACCCCGGGAACTCGATGACTTCCAGCCGGTCTTCGAGCGCAGGCGAAAGCGGGTACAGGTCGTTGGCGGTGGTGATGAACAACACCTGCGACAGGTCGTAGGGCACATCGAGATAGTGGTCGACGAAGTCGGCGTTTTGTTCGGGGTCCAGCACTTCCAGCAGGGCCGCTGCCGGGTCGCCCCGGAAGTCGTAGCCCATTTTGTCGATCTCGTCGAGCATCATCACCGGGTTGACCGTGCCCGCACGGCGCATCGTTTGGATGATGCGCCCCGGCAACGCACCGATGTATGTGCGGCGGTGGCCGCGTATCTCGGCTTCGTCGCGCACACCGCCCAGGCTCACCCGTACGAACTCGCGGCCAAGCGCCCGGGCGATGCTTTTGCCGAGCGATGTTTTGCCGGCCCCTGGCGGGCCGAGGAAGCACAGAATCGGCGTTTGCATGGCATCGGCAGCGAGCTTGCGCACC
>CAYSVE010000770.1:0-2877 GCA_964434365.1 uncultured Anaerolineaceae bacterium
CGAGTAGCGGTGCCGCGTCGACGAGGCCAAGGCCAAGGCCATACCCCCCGAAGAACAACGATACCGCGACCATGCTCACCGCGATCATACCGAGGTACTCGGCCATCATGAACAGCGCGAACTTCATGCCGCTGTACTCGGTCATGTAGCCTTGCGTGAGTTCCTGCTCGGCTTCTGGCAGGTCGAAGGGCGAGCGGCTCACCTCGGCGAGCAGCGCCAGCATGAGAATGCCCGCTGCGAGCGGGTTCTGGAAAACGAACCAGCCGAGGATCGGCACGCCCTGCTGCGCCTCGACGATGTCGCCGATGCTCATGCTGCCGACGATCATAATCGGCACGGCCATCGTCATGCCGAGGCTCAGTTCGTACGAAATCATCTGCGCGGAGGCGCGCAGGCCGCCGAGCATGGCGTACTTGTTGTTCGATGCCCACCCTGCGAGCACCACGCCGTAGGTGCTGATGCTCGTCACGCCGAGAATCCACAGTATGCCGACGTTGACATCGGCAAGGGCGAGCGGCACCTGATACCACACCCCGCCGAACCACGGGATGAGTACCGGCGGCCCCCACGGAATGACGGCAACGAGGATGAGCACCGGGACGGTTTTGATCACCGGGGCCATGAAGTACACGGCGCGGTAAATCTCCGACGGGATGATGTCTTCCTTGAAGATGAGCTTCAGGCCGTCGGCAGCCGGTTGCAGCAAGCCCCACGGGCCGATGCGATTCGGGCCGCTACGCTGCTGGAAGAACGCGATGAACTTGCGCTCCAACAGGGTGGTGTAGGCGAAGCCCGTGACGATGATGAACAGAACAAGCGCGGAGAAGATGATGGGGTGCCAGAAGGAGCACGCCGCGCTCTCCGAGCAGAGGATAATGCTAGCCGGGTCTATCGTAAACATACGTATCCCTTATCTACTTGCTGATGGTGCCGGTGGTGAGTGTCATCGGCATCACCGCGTCTTGCAGCATATGGCGCGGCAGCAGCACCGTGCCCTCCGGCGACGAGCCGTTCACGAGGGCGCGCACCACGACCGACTTGCCCCCGAACTGTACCGTAATGTCGTCGCCATCGGCAACTTTCAGGCGCTCGGCATCGGCAGCATTAAGTTCGGCGTAGGCGGCCTTCACGCGCGGCTTCATGAGCTTGTTCACGCTGCTACGGAACACACGCTCCAGGTCATACAGTTCTACCGTGGGCAAAATGTGGAACTCGCCCTTCTTCGGCTTGGCTGGTGAGAGTGGGTTCACCTCGTAGGTGCTGGCATCGCTCGCTTCGGCGTCAGCCGCGATTTGCTTGCCCAGGCCACCCTTGTTGTCGTAGGCGGTGCCGCCATAGTACACGTCCTCGCGGCCTACGAGCGGGTACTGCACCTCGACTTTCGCGAGGTCCTTGTACCGCATCCCATCGAAGGCGGGGATGTTCTTGGTCATGTCCAGCATTACGGCAGCGGCAGACCGCTTTTGCGCGCCCTTGCCTAGCGCTTCGCCGATGCGGGAGCAAATCTGCCAGGCGGGTTGGGCGTTGCCCAGCGGCCCCTGCCCCGTGTAGAAGCGCTGCACGCGACGTTCGGCGCTGGTGAAGGTGCCGTCGCGCTCGGCAAACGACTGAATCGGCAGGGCGGCCTTCGCGCCGTCGATCACTTCGTCGGCGAAAAGCGTAAGCTGCACGATATGCTCGACCTTAGCGAGCCAATCGGCGGCATCCGGGTCATCGAAGAGCAGGTCGGCCTGCGCAACGACCAGTGTCTTGGGTGGGTTCGCGGCGATGTCGAGCGATGCTTCGGCGGTGTAGCCAGTGTAGTGCAGGCCCATGCCGTTCGGCCCAGGGATGAGCGCGATGAGGCCGTTATTCGCACGGCCTACGTGCCCACTGCCGATGAGGTAGTTCGCGGCGGCGGCGAGCAGCGCACGGCTACCGGCCGTGTCGACGCCCTCGGCCCCGACCAGGATCACGAGGTTTTCGGCCTCGCGCAGGGCCGTACCCGCATCTTCGAAGGTGCTATCGAAGTTGAGCATGGCGTTCACGGCGTCGCCGGTTTCGTAGCGCAGGCGGTTCCGGCGCGGCACGAAGTCGTCCATGCGAGTGGGGCGGCTGTTGGCAACGAATACCGCAGCGCCGCGATCCTTGGCACCCTTCACACGCAGGCGATAGATCGGCTCTTCTTCTTCGAGGTCACTCGCGATGACGAGAATTGCATCGCCCGGGCCGAGGTCGCCGAGGTTGGTGCCCGTGCCTACGCCAACTTGCGCGACGATGTCGGCACCGGCATGGGTGACGGGCCACGCACCGAGGCGGGCATCATCGCCAAGCAGGCTGCGCAGCGCCCACAGGTCTTCGTTGCTCATGCCACTGCCTGCGATGGCGGCCACATCGCCGTCCTTCAGCAGGTCGGCGACGGCGCTGTAGGCAGCATCCCAGCCCACTTCGTTGCCATCGACGAGCGGCGCAAGCAGGCGCATCGCTTCGTCGCGGGTGAAGTGATGGCCGAAACGGTCCTTATCGCTGATCCAAATTTCGTTTACCTGCTCGTGTTGGCGCGGCATAATGCGCTTGATCATCGCGCGGCCACCGAAATCGCGGTCCAGGCGCGTGCTGAGCGTGATGTTGGTGCCAGCAGCGCTGTGCGGGCTAATGCTTGCCACACTTGTGAGTTCCCACGGGCGGGCACCGAAGCGGAAGTCGTCGGTGGTCAGTGCGCCCACCGGGCAAATATCGGTGGTGTTGCCGCTGAAGTAGCTGTCGAAGCCGGGTTCGCTGTTGGTGATGATTTGCAGCCTGCGCCCGCGCTCGTGGAAGGCCAGCACATCGTCACCGACGATTTCATCCTGGAAGCGGGTGCGGCGAGCACATTGGATGCAGCGCTCGCGGTCCAGG
>CAYSVE010000771.1:0-2877 GCA_964434365.1 uncultured Anaerolineaceae bacterium
GAAAATGATGATCCAAAGTTTTGATATTACCTTTATATGATCCCCACTGGGTGACTTAATTATGGGTGGAGGAAGCAACGTGAGCTCACCCAAACACCGATCACTAAAAAGCAGTGGGCTGAAACCGTGAGCAAAACAGGTAGTTTGCTGCACACAAGGCGCGTTTCGTGATGCAAACTACCGCACGTTTTCGCCGATTTGATACGATTTGACGATTAATCGTCGGTAGGGAAGTCCGGGTCCAGTGGCAAATCGATCCACCGCCGTTGCCGGTGACTCAGTTCCACCGCATTAATGATCTCCTGCACGCGGGCGCTCTGCGCGAAGTTGCCCTGGTTCTCGTCACGGATGCCCAGAATCTCCTCCATGAAGTTGTGCACCAGGTTCGCATAGAACAACGGCGCCCAGCTTTCACCCTCGGTGTACCCGTGCGGAAAATACTCCGGCGGAATCTCCACTGGCACAAACTCGACCGCGTCCGGCTTCGCGCTGTGGAGCGTCTGCGGTACACCAAACTCCTCGACCAACCGGCAGATGAGCGCGCCGTTGCTGCCATAGGCCCGCGCTTCGAGGCCGGGGTAGTTGCCCACCGTAACGTAACTGCTCTGTATCGAACACGTCGCACCGTTCGCATACTCGCCGATGTAGATGTCTCCATCATCGATGTGCGTCCGCACACGCTCCCCGGCAGCGTTGGTTCGGTACGGCACAAAATTCTTGAGGGTGCCCACCACGCTTGTGAGATGGCTATCCATAAACCACAGGCTCAGGTCGATGATTGGCGCACCGTACCCTTCCAGCGACGACACCCGAATTTCCGGCAAGTCAGTCTCGGGGATGAGATCCGCCTTGCTGACCGGCTCCGTCGGGCTGATAAACTGCGAGTTCTGCTCGAAGCCGTTGAAGATGAACGGCGCCCCGATGAACCCCTCCTCGATAAGCGCGCGCATATACATCATCGCCGGGGCATACCGAAATGTCAGCCCGACCTTCGTCTTCAGGCCCTTGCTCACCGCCAGCCGGTGCGCTTCCCAGGTGCGTTTGTAGTCATGAGCCACCGGCTTCTCACAGAGGCAGTGCTTCCCGGCCTCCAGGGCAGCGAATGCCAGCACCTCGTGGTTATCCCGCTCGTGCGACGTCCCGCGCGTACACACGTCGATCACATCGATGTCGTCGCGCCCGAACATCTCCTCGTACTTCGTGTACACATCGGGGATGCCGAATTCGCCCGCGCGCTGTTTCGCAAGGTCTTCGTTGAGGTCGCAAATCGCCACGACTTTGCTGTGCGGCGAGCGCGCATAGCCGGGGAGGTGTGCACTCGCCGCCCAACGGCCCGCACCGACGATGCCCACGCGTAGTTCTTCTGCCATGTTGTTCACCTTAATTGTGGGAAATGTTGGGATTATAGCCAATTTCCGATTTCGTGTCACAAACCGGCCTGGCTATTCGTCAACCTTGTCACAACGAAGTAACTCAGAGGAGCACCCATGTCTCAGAAGAAAGTCATCATCATCGGCGGCGGAATCGCTGGCCTCACGAGTGCGATCTATCTCGCCCAGGCCGGAGCAAACGTCACCGTGCTCGAAAAAGCCCACACCATCGGCGGGCGCGCGACATCTCAAATCCGCGACGGCTTCACGTTCAACCAGGGGCCACATGCCCTGTACCTTGGCGGCGAGGGCATGGCCGTGCTAACCGAACTCGGCATCGAACCACATGGCGGCGTACCGGGTCTCAAGGGCATGTTCTACCACGGGGGGCGTGTGTTAGGCCTCCCCGGCAGCCTCAAGCAATTCGGCCCTAAGCTCATTGCCTCACTGCCGAAGCTACGCCACGGGCCACAAACGCCACATCAATCGCTCGATGCGTGGTTACACACCGCGACTACCGATCCGAAAGCGGCTCAACTTGTCCGTGCCATTTCTCGGCTTAGCACCTACACCCACGCACCAGCGTTACAAAGCGCCGCATCCTTCCTGGCTCAGTTGCGCATACTGGTTCGCGGCAACGTCCTCTACATAAAGGGCGGCTGGGGTTGGCTGGTCGATTCGCTGGCCGAAAAAGCCACCAGCGCCGGTGCGTCTATCCGCACCCGTGTCGCTGCCGAAAGGGTAGAGCACGGTGGCGTCTATCTCGCCGACGGTAGCTTCATCGAAGCCGACGATGTGATTATCGCAGCATCACCCCGAATCGCTAGCGAACTCGTGCCCAATTCCGCCGAGCTTCAGCGCATATCCTGTGAAGTTGTCCCGATTCGTGTCGCAACACTCGATCTTGCGCTGAGCCATCTGCCGCGCCCCAGGGCGACATTTGCCCTCGGTATCGATAACCCCCTGTACTTCTCCGTCCATAGCGCCGCCACACCTGAACTTGCGGCGTCTGGCGGCGCGATGCTCCACGCGATGTACAGCTTCGGCCCCAACGAAGAACCCGACCCAGCCGCAAACCGCGCAGAGATCGAATCCATGATCGATCTCGTTCAACCCGGCTGGCGCGATGCAGTGATTCACACGCGCTACCTACCACAGATGACCGTTTCTCACGCCGTCATCGAATCCTTCGACGCGCGCCCTGTGCCGAACGTACCCGATGTCGAGGGCGTGTGGATCGCCGGTGACTGGGTTGGGCCGGTGGGGCAGTTGGTCGATGCCAGCTTTGCCAGCGCACAGGCCGCCGCTCAGGGTATCCTGAATGCAACGCCCAAGCGGAATATGGAGCGACTCGCTGTATGAACGCGTTCGATCAACACCGGGGCCACCTGTTCGGGGTGGCCTACCGGATGCTCGGCACCGCCATGGACGCCGAGGATATGGTCCAGGAGCAGTACCTGCGCTGGCAGGCCGTCGCCACCGACAGCATCGACACCCCGCGCGCGTG
>CAYSVE010000772.1:0-2877 GCA_964434365.1 uncultured Anaerolineaceae bacterium
CGATCAGCCCGAGCGCACCAGCGCCAGCGAGCGCTGCGACGCCGCCGCGCCGCCCGCGCCCGCCCCCGCGGGCCATCCGCCTGCCCCCGTCGGTGAGTGCGCACGAGGCGGCAAGGCTATCCGATGAACCGCACGAACATCGGAAAACGTTTTATAGACGATGGCGTGCTAGACCGGCCTGTGCCACAGCATATCGAGCGGCCCCTGAGCGAGGCACCTACTCTCGCTGAGGATGTCGTGCAGACCTATATCAACAACCATCGAATCGTGTTGGCCATGGGAGATGCCTATGGGTTCGAGGTGGCTTTCTTCTGGCAACCGGTGTTGGGGCAGGCAAACAAACCTCGTACGCCCGAGGAGGATGCCCTAGTAGCAGAATTTCAGTCGTCGCAATTGCTGTGGGAGCCAGTGTATGCCGGGGTACAGCAAGCGGCAAACGAGTGGCCGAATTTGCACTACATCGCGGATGTGTTCGATGAACAGGAGGCCTACCTGTACAGCGACATCGTTCATCTTACACCGCCCGCCAACGAGATTGTAGCGGAACGAATGATAAGGGAGATACAACCATAATGCGTGTGCCGATAAGCTGGCTACGAGAATACGTCGATATCGACGTACCGGTGGAACTGCTCGCCGAGCGCCTGACGCTCGCCGGGCTGGAGGTGGGTGCGGTGGACTACATCGGTGTGCCGCAGCAAACCGTCGAAGGAGTGCGCATGCCCACCAGTAATCACCTCGTGTGGGACCGCGAACGGCTGTTGCTGGGTGCAGTGCGCGAGGTGAAACAACACCCCGACGCCGACCGTCTGGTATTGGCGATGGTCGATTACGGCGGAGCAGAAATGGAACAGTGCGTCACGGGCGCGCCAAACCTATTCGAATTCAAGGATCAAGGGCCTTTGGACCCGCCCATCTGGACGGCCTTTGCCGCCGAGGGGGCCGAGGTGTGGGACGGCCACAGCGAAGAGCCGAAGCGCATGATCCTCAAAGGTAAGGAACTGCGCGGCATCTACAACAAGAGCATGGTATGCAGCGAGAAGGAACTTGGCATCACCGACGAGCACGAGGGCATCATTTTGATGCGCGAGCAACCGCGTGCGCTCGATGGGACACCCTTCGCTGCCGGTACGCCGCTGCAAGATGTACTCGGTGATGTGGTGCTCGACATCGACCTCACGCCGAATCTCGCGCGGTGCTTCAGCATGGTCGGGGTTGCGCGCGAAGTGGCTGCCTTGCTGGGCAAGGAACTCAAGCCGCCGTCGTACGAAGTCGTTGCGGAGGGCGCATCCATCGAAGGGCAGGCCGCGATCGAAATCAAAGCGCCGGAGAACAACCCGCGTTTCACCCTCGGTTTACTCAAGGATGTAGAAGTCAAGCCCTCGCCGGAGTGGATGCAGCATCGGCTGCGCCTTGTGGGGCAACGGCCCATCAATAATATCGTCGATGTGACGAACTACGTGACGTTCGAGATGGGGCAACCGCTGCACGCCTTCGATTACGACAAACTCGTCGAACGTGCGGGCGGCGCGCCAACGATTATCACGCGGATGGCCGAACCCGGCGAAACCCTCGAAACGCTCGACGAAGTGAACCGCAAACTGGAAGCGCACAACGTCCTCGTGACGGACACGGCGGGGGTGCTCAGTTTGGGTGCGCTCATCGGCGGGGCCGAAACCGAAATCAGCGATAGCACGACCAACGTGCTGCTGGAGGCAGCGGCGTGGAATTTCATCAACGTGCGCAAGACATCGCAGAGCCAGAAGATTTTCACCGAGGCGGGGACGCGCTTCAGCCGGGGCGTGCATCCGTCGCAGGCGATTCTCGGTCAGTTGCGCGGCATCGAACTGATGCGCCAGACGGGTGGCGGCACCATTGCCCAGGGCTTCATCGACGAGTACCCGCTACCGCCCGAAGCTGTGGAGATCGACCTGCCGGTGGCCGAGGTCAAGCGATTGCTCGGTATGGATTTTACTGCCGACCGTGTGGCGGAAATCCTGCGCGGGCTGCAATTCGAGGTGACGGTGGATGGTGATACGCTGTATGTCTCGGCGCCAGACCACCGTATGGACATCAGCACCGGGGTAATTGGCCGCGCCGACCTCGTCGAGGAGATCGCGCGCATCAACGGCTACGACCACATTCCGCAGACGATCATGGCTGAGGTGATGCCCAAGCAAGTTGGCAACCCCGACCTGGTCGTCGAGGAGCAACTGCGTGATTTGCTCGTGGCCCTCGGCCTGCGCGAGAATATCAGTTATCGCTTCACCTCGCCGGAGGTCGAAGCGATGCTTGTGCCCGAAGGTGCAGCGTCTCACCTGCCGGATGCCGGTTACGTCGAGATGGCGAACCCCATTTCCAGCGATAAAACCGTGTTGCGCCATACGTTGCTCATCAAATTGGTGGAGAACGCCGCCGCCAATGCACGCTACAAAGCACGCCAGGCCGTGTTCGAAATCGGGTCGGTATACCTCAAGCACACGCCAGGCGAACTCCCAGAGGAACCACGGCATCTGGGCCTGCTGATGACCGGTGCGCGTAACGACATCGACGCGTGGGATAGTCCGTCCAACGATCTGATGGACTTCTTCGACATGAAGGGTGTGGTAGACAGCCTCATTAGTGGCATTCACCTTGCCGGGGAAATCAATTTAGCGCGCAGCAAGCACACCACATATCATCCGGGGCGCAGCGCCGATTTGCTGCTCGATGGCAATATCATCGGCACATTTGGTGAACTGCATCCGCGTGTGGCGCGCAGCTTCGGCCTCACCGAAGCGCCCGTGCTCATCGCGGAAATGAGCCTCGATGCGATGCTTGCCGCCTACGATCGGATGTTCCAGGTGGAGAACTTGCCGCTGACACCGCCCGTCCTAC
>CAYSVE010000773.1:0-2877 GCA_964434365.1 uncultured Anaerolineaceae bacterium
GGTCGGGGCTGGGTGGTTCCTTGTGCAGCAGTTGAGTTATGCGCAAAGCCGCATCGAGGCTTACCGTGAGGGTATCGTGGACCTCACGCGCGCAGACTATCATGTGCAGCAGGCGGTTATTGCCTTCGTCAACGGCGGCTGGACAGGGGTCGGCCTCGGCGAAGGGCGGCAGAAGTTCGGCTATTTGCCCGCCCCCCACACCGATAGCATCTTCGCGGTCATCGGCGAGGAGCTTGGTGTGCTCGGTGCGGCTTTCGTTGTGTTGTTGTACGCCGTGCTTGTGCTACGCGGTTTCGCGGTCGCACGGCGTGCCCCCGACGCTTACGGCGCACTCCTGGCCAGCGGCCTCACGATCTGGGTGGTCTCGCAGGCCCTATTGAACATCGCGGTTATGACGGCAGTCTTCCCACCGACGGGGGTGCCCCTGCCGTTTATCAGTTACGGTGGCTCATCGCTGTTTGTGTTGCTCAGTGGTGTGGGCTTGATGATTAGCGTCTCGCGGGTGGCGGCACGCCAAACGCCGGAACGGAGAAAACAACGTGCGTATCCTGATCGCAGCCGGGGGAACGGGCGGGCACGTGTACCCCGCCCTGGCCGTAGCTGAGGCGCTGCAATCGCCTGCGGTGCAGCAATACTTCGTTGGCAGTGTCGGCGGGTTCGAGCGACCGCTGGTGGAAAATTCGTTGTACGTGTTTTCGGCCTACGACGAAGTTCGTGCGGGGCCGCTGCACGGCGTGAATCCGTTGAAGATGCTGGCGAGCCTCGCGAATATCCTGGCGGGGACGGTGCAGTCTATCGGGTTATTGCGCAAGTACCGCCCAAACGCGATATTGCTTACGGGCGGCTGGGTCGGCTTACCGATTGCGCTCGCTGCGTGGCTGCTGCGGGTGCCATCGCTAATCTTTTTGCCGGACGTGGAGCCGGGTTTGGCGATTAAGGTGCTGCGGTATATCACCGATCGTGTGGCGATTGCGATGCCGGAGTCGGCGGTCTATTTTCCGCCGAACAAGACGATCCAAACGGGCTACCCGATACGAATGTCGGTAGAGCAGGCCACACGCGAGGATGGGCTTGCGCACTTCGGCCTCGCGGAAGACCGTCCGATTCTGCTGGTATTTGGCGGCAGCCGCGGCGCGCAGACGATCAATCGCGCGTTGGTAGCGTGTTTGCCGCAACTACTCGGCGACGGTATCCAGGTGCTGCATGTTACGGGTACCTTAGATTGGGACACCGTCCTTGAGCAAACGATACATGTTGGCGAAGGGTATCATCCATACCCTTATTTGCACGACGATATGGGGTTGGCGCTGGCCTGTGCCGATCTTGTGCTCAGCCGAAGTGGTGCCGGGGTGCTTGGTGAATTCCCGTTGTTCGGGCTAGCGGCGATTCTGGTACCGTATCCGTTCGCGTGGCGGTACCAAAAGGTGAATGCGGACTATTTGACAGAGCGCGGTGCAGCCGTTACCCTGCCCGATGAAGACATGCCAGCGAAGCTCTACGCGACGATTCGCGACTTATTGCTAGACGGCGAACGACTTGCGGCGATGCGCACACAGGCCAAACACCTCGCGCAACCGGGCGCGGCGCGGCGCATCGCAGAAGCCCTGTTGGCGACAGGTGAGAAAGAGACAGAATGATACAACTTTCTGCATTGATGTGGGTCATGGCGGCCTTCTTTGCGGTCATCGGCTTTTTGCGAGGCTGGAGCAAAGAAGTCATTTCCATGTCTGGCATTATCCTGGGGCTGTTTGCGCTCTTTCAGTTCGATTCCTTTATCCGTGGTGTGCTGCTGGTGGGCGTCGATGCCGACCAGGTGTTTTTCGTGCAGGCGGTCGTTTTCGCGATCGTTGTGTTTTTCGCCTATCAAACGCGTGCTATCATCGGCGACAGCGACGGCGACGGACGCGATAGCCTGCAAGAGAGCGTGCTGGGGGCACTGCTAGGCTTCGTCAATGGGTATCTCATCTGGGGGTCGCTCTGGTACTTCCTCGATATCAACAGCTATCCGCTGGACCCATACGTCACAGCACCTGCGCCAGGGTCACCGAGTGAGCAGGCCTTGAACATTTTGCCGCTAGTTATCCTCGGCGGTGGGCCACAGGGTAGCGGCGATCTTCTGTCGATCGTGGTGATCGTACTCTTCTTGATCGTGTTGATTGTGATCTGATGCAGTTTGTCGACGGGCAACATATTCATTTTGTGGGGATAGGCGGCTTCGGGCTGAGCGCGATCGCGCGGGTTCTTCTGGAGCGCGGGTTTACCGTAAGCGGTAGTGACCTGCGCGCGGAGACGAATCCACTCACAGCAGCGTTGGCCCGCGATGGTGCACATGTGTACCCCGGCCACAAGGCCGAGTACATTGACGGGGCCGATATGCTCATCGTCTCGTCGGCTATTCCGGTAGGTAATCCAGAGGTCGATGCGGCACAGGCGGCGGGAATCCCTGTGTATAAGCGGGTGGATATCCTCGCGCCGTTGATGCAGGGCAAAAAGGTGATCGCCGTCGCGGGCACACACGGCAAAACCACCACCACCGCGATGATCGTCCATGTGTTGCAGCAGGCCGGGCTAAGCCCCAGCTATATCGTAGGCGGGGTGATGAGCAACACCGGCACCAACGCCGGTAACGGCACTGGGGACCTGTTTGTCATCGAGGCGGATGAGTACGACTATGCGTTCCTTGGCATTCGCCCAGACATCATCGTGCTAACCAACATCGAGTGGGATCACCCGGACTTTTTCTCGACCCCCAACGAACTGACGCGCTCGTTCTCCCGGTTCATCGGTCAACTGCCGGACGAAGGGCTGCTCGTGACCTGCGCCGACGACCCCATCGCCCTGATCTTCGCCGAAAACCGTCTGGTGGTCGGGCTGCCG
>CAYSVE010000774.1:0-2869 GCA_964434365.1 uncultured Anaerolineaceae bacterium
GGCATCGTCACCCAACAGGCCGCCGCCCCCCTCAGCGAACTCATCGACGGCCTCGCAGGGCGACGCGTGCTGCTGGTGCTCGACAACTGCGAACACCTCCTCGACGACCTCACACTGTTCAACAAATTGCTCAACGGCACACCGTCTTTGATGCTGCTCGCGACCTCGCGCGAACGCTTCTACCTCAGCATGGAAGTCGTGTACGTGCTGGGCGGCATGCCCTACGAAACCGGGGATGTGCGCGTCGCGGCGGCGGGCGAGTTGTTTTTGTATCAGGCATCGGCAGTCGTCACAGATTTCAAGCTAAGCCCCGGCGACACCGAGCACCTTGCCCGCATTTGCCAGATGACGCAAGGCATGCCGCTGGCGTTGCTCATCGCAGCCAGTTGGCTGGATGTCCTCTCCATCGGCGAATTGGCCGACGAAATCGCGGCCAGCTTCGATATTTTAGAAACCGAAATGCGCGACTTCCCCGAGCGGCAGCGCAGCATCCGCACCATTTTCGACTACTCCTGGAAGCGCCTGACCTCGCGCGAGCAACGGGCCTTCGCCTCGCTGACGGTACTCCGTGGCCGCTTTAGCCGCCGTGCTGCCGAGGCCATAACCGGCATCAACCTGCGCGTGTTGCAAATGCTCGTCAACCGCTCGTTTATCATTTCCAGGGACGGCCACTATGAAATCCACGAGTTGTTGCGACAGTACGGCCACGAACAACTCGCGCGCTTCACCAACGCAACCCTACTCTACGATGCACACGCCAACTACTTCATGGCTGGCATCGGTGCCCTCGAAGTGGACATCAAGGGTGCGGCGCAGGTCTCGGCGATAAAAACCATCACCCAGGAGCTACCGAACATTCGGCAGGCTTGGCGCTGGGCACTCAGCCGGGGCCGCTTCGACCTTGTCGACCGTGCCCTGGAAACCTTCGCGATTTACCTCTACATCCAATCTCGCTTGTACGAGGGGAAGCAAATTCTACAGGACACCCTCAACGCGCTCGACGACACCCCCGACCACCAACGGCTCATGGGACGCTTGCTCAACCGCTTATCGCTTTTGCAATCCGTCGGGCGCTCGTTGGAAAGCTGGGAACCCGCCGAACGGAGCCTCACCATTGCCGAGGCACACAACGACAACCGTGAGCGCGGCGTCAGCCTTGAGGCGATGGGGAACTGTGTGCTCTTCGTCACGCAGGACTACGCCAAGGCAGCGACGTACTACACACAGGCGCTAGAGATACAGACCAAGCTAAACGAAACATTCTACATGGCGCGCTGCTATCACAAGCTGGGGTTCACACACGCCTTCCAGGGGCATATGGATGCCCTGCGCGATTACACCGAGGAAGCGCGCAAGGTGGCGGCAGCAAATGGCAATTTATTCAACCTGGGGCACGCACTGGGGAACCTCGGCGGGGCCGACTTCCTCACCGGGAAGTACGCAAGCGCGAAGGCCTTGCTCATCGAAGCCGCAGATGTACTCAACCAACTCGAACGCAGCGAGGGCTACTCGAGTGTCGTTATCAGCATCGGCGAGGTGTGCTGGGTGCTCAGCGAATTGGACGAAGCGATCGAGCGGGCGCTGGCGGGCCTACGCATCGCACGGCACATCCGCGATAGCGGTCTTCAGGCGCACGGGCACTCGGTACTCAGCTTATCGTACAGTGTGCAGGGCAAAACTGCCGAAGCCTACCGCCTGGCCACCCTGGGCTTGGTCACCCGCAACGAGGACCACCCCCGCAATGTCACGACCCCGCTGGCGGTGCTCCTCGCGAGCATCGGCCTGGGCGAAGTGCTCGATTCGCTAGCGTACCTGCGCCTGGCCTACGACGAAGCCCGCCAGCTAGAAACCGAAGCCGGGCTGGCGTGGTTGCTACCGCCGTTGGCCGTCATCTACGCCGAGGAGGGCCACGATGAACGGGCCGTCGGGGCCATCGCCCTCGCGAAGACCCACCCCCTCAGCGGGCCGGGTTGGTTCGAGCACTGGCAGCCATTTGTACGCACACACGAAAAACTGCGGGCACGCATCGATGCCGCCCGCTACGAGGAAATTTGGAAAGACAACGAATCGAGGGCGTTAAGGCCCTTCTACGAGGTGTTTTGGGCGACCCATCAGCAGGGTTAGGCCCGGGCCGCCCCTGCCGATACCAGCCGTTGAATCTCGTGCGTCAGTTCCTGGAACGAAACCGGCTTGCGCAGGAAGGCATCCACACCGCCATCGATGGCCTCTTGCCGTTGCGACCCACTGATTTTGCCAGTGAGCATAATAGTCGGGAGCAGTCGGTATTCCGGGTGGCGCTTCAGCCGGCGCAGCAGGGCGAGGCCGTCCATCTCCGGCATAGCATAATCGATAAGCACGACATCCGGCTCGAACGCCTCGATGCGCATCAACGCCTCCACCCCGTCCGATGCGGCTTCTACCTCGTAGCCGAACCGGCGCAGCGTGCGGCAAAGTAGTTGTTGGGTAACACTATCATCTTCTGCAATAAGCACTTTTGCCATCATAGGCTCCCAAACTCTAGTCCCGGCACGGAGTATACCGTGCGCTCCCCCTTACGGGGCATGTGAATATAGTACCACCGGCATTACACCTGGCAAATTAAGATTCGGCGTGCGGCTTACGGCTGAGGCCATAACGCAGTTCGAAAAAGCTGAAGCCCACCAACAGCGCGCTAATCACCAACAACAGTACCGTGCCGATGAGGCCGGTTGTGTTCAGTTGCCCGCTGATGATCCACCCAAGGATGAGCAACGCACCGAAGGCGTTCACCACCCCCATGCCGCGTGCCACAGGCTTCGCAATCTCCGCTTTGCCGAAGGCCGCGCGCAGCAGCATAAACCCGCACAGCACGAGCAGCCCCCCGCAAAAC
>CAYSVE010000775.1:0-2862 GCA_964434365.1 uncultured Anaerolineaceae bacterium
CGCACTGACAGGGAGAATATCACAACTTATCCCAAATTGCGACCTTCTCCCCGTTGTTTTTCCCAAACTTATTGGGAAATTGGCAAATATTTACGGTTTTTCGACAACGATCCCCGATGCACTCGCTGGCTTGTTATCTGCCGGTTTTTCCTCCGGTTTTGGTGCCGGTTCGTCCACAATTTCGGCGATGACATGCTCGGCATCGGTGTGCATTTGCAGGTGAATTTTCGGCTGCCCGTAGATGCTGATGCCCATTTGCTTGTTGACGATGCGGCGCAAAAGGCGGTCGACTTCGCGCTGATGTTTGGTCACATCGACCTCGTCACCCTCGGTGATGACATCGAGCGCGAGTTGCGCACGGCCATTGATCGCCTTCACTTCGATTTTGCCACTGTGGACATCATCGAGCGCGTTGACGGCTTTTTCGATGCGGCGACGCACCGACTCGGTACTCACCTCGGTACGAGCGCCGGAGGCCCGCACGACAAGCGTATCGCCCTCGTGGCGCTGGGGCCGCAACTGCAAAAACACCACGTACAGCAACGCCATATCGATGAGGACGACCACCAGCAGCCGAAAAACAAAGCGCTGCGACTCTAACATGTTGATGATAGGATTGAGAACTTGCGCGGGGAACAACACCAGCACGGTGATGAAAACGAACAGCACGAGTTCCAAGAAGACCAGGCCAAAACGGCGAATAACTTTCACGTTGCTTCACTCTCCCTTGCAATTCATGCGAATGAGCATAGCGCGAAATTGTTAGAATGAGATTACTTATGCAGCCGCTCGCGGCGCGCCTTCAGCGCTTTTTCCACCTCGCGATTGGCCTGCGCCGCCGCGACTTTTTTTGCGACATCTTTCAGGTGGAAGCGCACCCGCGGCGCTTCGGCGAGTTCCATCTGCAAGCGATTGTCGACGATACCCTTTAGCACACTGTTGATTTCGGTGCGCGCTAGGTGGAGATTTGCCCCGCCGTCGACCGTCACATCGAGTTCGATGAGCGCCCGCCCCCCTACCGATTGCACCCCAACCTTCGCCGTATGAACACCCGGCAACGCCCGCATCGCGCTTTCGATGTACTCGGTTGCCGAGTCCACTGCAAGTTCGCTGATGGTGCCGTCGGTGGCCTTCAGCGCGAGGTCGCGGTAGACGACCTGTTTCTTCAGGCGCAGTTGCAGCGCGATCATCGCCAGCAGCAGCACATTCAGCAAAACCGCGGCACCGATGCGCTCCATCTGCGTCAGGTCGTTGACGAAGCGTGCAACCTGCGCCAGCAAATCGGGGCGTAGTAACAGTGTTGTACCGCCAACGAGCAGCAGCATCTCACCGACAATGAGCGCAAGACGGTTTGCCAGAGCGATTACCCCGTATAACGAACCACCAACAGCGTGATGTCATCGTTGGGTGGGGCATCGCCGACGAATTCGGCAACGCGCCCCAGCAGATGATCGGCGACGGTATCGACGGATTGGTCGGCGACTTCGCGGATGGCCGCGACGAGGCGATCCTCACCGAAGAACCGGCTATCGAGGGTTTCGGCTTCGGTGAGGCCATCGGTGTAGTAGATGAGCAAGTCGCCCGGTTGCACCTGTAACGCCACGGCTTCGAGCGGGTTGTTGGGGAACCAACCGATTGCCCGGCCTCCGCGGGCCATAAAGTCGATAGACCCGGTCGCTTGGCGGTAGATAATCGGCGGGTTGTGCCCGGCGTTCACATGAATGCCTTGGCCATTCGGCTGAAAAACCGAGTGGAACACCGTGACGAACATGCCGCTTTCGGCGTCCGCGAGGATAAGGTCGTTCGTCGCGGCGAGTGTTTCCACGGGAGACATGCCACTGTGAGCGTGGCTGCGAATCATCGTGCGGGCTACCGCCATGAACATCGCTGCGCCCGCGCCCTTGTCGCTCACATCGGCGATGACCACGCCGAGCGAGCCATCGGCCAAAATGAAGAGGTCGTAGAAGTCGCCCGCGACTTCGCGTGCGGCCTGCCAGCGCGCCGTTACCTCGAAGCCCGGAACGTGGGGCATCGTATCGGGCATCAGGCCCTTTTGGATGTCGCGGGCCATCTGTAGCTCGCGCTCCATGCGGCCTTTATCCACCGCGACCTGATACAACCGCGCGTTTTCGATGGCCGTACCGGCCAACCCACATACCGCGTTTAGCAGGCCGAGGTCGGCGGGGGTGAAGCTGCCGCTGCGCATGGAGGTATCGACATACACCGCGCCGATGAGCCGGTCCTGCACAAGCATCGGCGCGCACAAAATCGCGCGCAGCCCACGCATGATGATGCTCTGCCCGGCCTGGTAGCGCGTGTCGAACTCAGCGTTGTTCGTTAGCAGCGGTTGGCGCGTGCGCACCACTTCGTTGACGATGGTTGTGCTGTAGCCCTCTTCGGCGCGGGTGTCATCATCGATGCCCCGCACCACAATGACCTGCAAGTCACCGGTTTCTTCGGTATCCACCATCACGAACCCGCGTTGGGCCTGCGTAATTTCCATGACGGAGTCCATAAAGTTATTCAGCACCGTTTCGAAGTCCAGGCTGGAATTCATGTTCTGGCTGAAGTTGTAAAGTGTAAGCAGGTGTTCGCTACCGAGGGTGGCGATATCTTGCTGCGGGTTGTTCGACATGGGGAAAACCTTTTTTTACATCAGCACAAGCCTTAACGCATTATAGTCTATGAGGTGCAACGGCACCACAGCCCATGAAGGGAAATTCATACATGATATTAGAAGCTGCGATGTTACAGGTACGAACGGGCGAGGAAACCGCCTTCGAAGCGGCCTTTCGCGAGGCGTCGCCCATCATCGCCGCGATGCGCCATATAAGCCGCCGTCATGGCCATCAGAGTGCCGCC
>CAYSVE010000776.1:0-2857 GCA_964434365.1 uncultured Anaerolineaceae bacterium
ATTCACCTCCCTCGCCGACCGCACGATGGGCGGCGACCTGCTCCCCGTCGGTGACCCGCTAGATGGGGGTGCGTCCAGTTTTGCCGTAGGCACCGCCCTCGTATCCTTCCCCTGGCAGTATGTGACGGTCGTGCCGCGTCGCCTCATCGCGGTGACATTGCCCTTCTCAGCGAGTGGGCAAATCATCATGGTGACGATACTGGGGGTGGCGATACTGGGCTTCGCGGTGCAGCGCTACATCTTCACCAATGTGGCCGAACCGCTGGAGCGCCTGAGTACCGCTGCCCAGGAGATCGGTAGCGGGGATATGCGCTATCAGATCGACTATGGTAAACGGCGCGACGAAATCGGACGGCTGGCCCGTGCCCTCGACGACATGAAGATGAACCTCTCAGCCTCGTACGAAGAATTGGCCCGCTGGAGCCGCACGCTGGAAGATCGGGTGAACCGCCGTACCAGCCAGCTAGAGCAAACCCGCCGCGAGGCCGAGCAAAACGCCAACGAACTTCGTGCGGTTTACGACGAATCGTTGTTGGTGGTAAGCGCCTACCAGCTACAGACGATCCTGCAAACCCTCAGCAATCGCATCCTCACCCTGTTGGAGGGGAGCTACTGCGCGGTTTGGCTCGTCAACGAAGATGACGAACAAACGATGCGGCTCGTCGCCTCCACGGCCAGCGAACAGGAATTCATCGGCACCATCATCGACGTGAATCAGGGGATGGTGGGCATGGCGGTGCGCGAGATGCGCCTACTTGTCGTAGACGATTACCCCGGTTGGAGCCAGCGCCTGCAAATGAAAATGAGCGACCGCATCCACCAGGCAATGTGCGTCCCGCTGATGTTCAGCGGCGAGCCAATCGGCGCGGTGATCGTCGGGCGCACCTTCGAAGACCCACCCTTCGAAGTGAATGACCAGCGTTTGCTGCGCCTGTTCGCGAACCTCGTATCGCCGAGTGTGCGTAACGCGCAGTTGTTCGTCCAGCGCGACGAAGCCGTGCGCGAAGCCGAACGCGCCAACCAGGTGAAGACGCGCTTCCTCGCCAGCGTTACCCACGAGTTGCGCACCCCGCTGAACCTCGTCATCAACAACATGGACTTCATGAAGATCGGCGCGTTCGGCGAAGTCAACGAGGAACAAATCGAACGGCTTAATCAGACAATTCGTAGCACCGAACACCTGCTGTACCTCATCAACGACTTGCTCGACGTGAGTAAGATCGAAGCGGGCGAGATGCAATTATTCATCCAGCCCAACGATGTGTACACCGTCGTCCACGATGCGCTGGACAACGCCCGCGTATTGCTAGAAACGAAAAAGGCGCACATTGGCCTGCAGGAGCACGTCGCCGAGGGGTTGCCGCAGGTGCCGATGGACGCGCGCCGCGTGCGGCAGGTGCTTGTGAACTTGCTCAGCAACGCCATTAAATTTACCGAGGAAGGCGCAGTTACATTCAGGGTGCATCACGACGCGCACGCGGTATACTTCTCCGTGAGTGATACCGGCATGGGCATCCCACCGGAGGAGGCCAACAAGCTGTTCGAGGCCTTCGAGCGCACCCGCAGCGCAAAGGAAAAGGCCATCGAGGGGACGGGCCTGGGCCTGCCGATTTCCAAGCATTTGGTCGAACTCCACGGCGGCGAACTCACATTCGAGAGCGAAGTGGGCCAAGGCACGACCTTCACATTCTATTTGCCATTGCATCAACCCACCGACCGAGAGGACGTCGGGGGAGAGCACGAAATGGCGACCGTCCTACGCCGGGAGCCGCGCTAAACCCGGCGACCATGTGGAGCTTAAACGTATGTGTGTAAGTTGGGGAGAATTTTTCTGTGCAAGACGATCAGCAGCAGCCCGGCGAGAAGAAGGACATGGGCAGTTCGAAAGACCTGCCGACCGCCGCAGCCAGTACGACTGAAGGCCGCCGGGTCGACGTTCGGCCTACCGAAGAACTGCCCCCGATCAAGCCGGAGGGCGAAGAAAATGTCGATCCTGACACGCCGGTTCGTCCGCCACAGCAACGCGCCAAACCGGCCATGAAGCCGGAGGAAGTGGACCTCGCGAGTGTGAATGCGTTGGTCGTCGAGGATGATGCGGGTGGTATGGCAATCATCGGCGTGATGATGCGCTTTTTGAACATCAAGTCCTACATCAACACCACGGGCGAGGGCGTCGTGCAGATGGCGAAGGCCATGAAGCCCGGCCCCGATATCATCTTTTTGGACCTGAACCTGCCGCGCACCACCGGCTACGACGTGCTGAAGGAGATCCGCGCGGAACCGTCGCTTGTGGATATACCGGTGATTGCCGTTACCGCGCAGGATGCCGACACGGAAATCCCGAAAACGCGCGAGGCCGGGTTCAATGGGTACATCGGCAAACCGTTGAATCGTCTGCGCTTCCCACGGCAGTTACGTCGCATCCTCGCCGGTGAGGAAGTGTGGGAAACCTACTAACCCCACAGAGGGTATCGCAACATACTGGCTCACCTATCGGGTGGGCCTTTTTCATATTATGAGGAGGCACTCGCATAATGAAGGTCATCAACCTGCGCAACGGACTCATCGCATTGGGCGTGTTTGTGCTCTAAAGCGTGCTCTTTTTCAACTTTTGGCTGTTGCCGCCCGGCGACCTGCTCGACAACACGCCCGGTGGCTACACTGCTGACGAAGCGCGCGCCGTCCTCGGTGAATATGGCGAGGAAGACCTTGCGCGGTATCGCAACTTTCTACTCGTCGACTACACCTATGCGTTGGTGTACGCTGCCGTCGTCCTACTTTTGATTGGTGCGTTGTGGCGGCGTATTCTGCCGAACCGAAGCTGGCCGGTGTGGGGGGCTATCGCGCTTGCTGTGGC
>CAYSVE010000777.1:0-2846 GCA_964434365.1 uncultured Anaerolineaceae bacterium
AAGACGGCCCGCTGATCGGATTCTCCGGGCGCTTCGTCAAGGAGAACCGGCCCGACCTGCTGATCCGCGCGCTGGATATCATCAACAAGCAGTATCCGAAGGCGCGCATCGTCTTCGCGGGCCAGTACGAAATCGCCTACGAGGATACCTGGGAGCGCCACAAATCGCTGATCGAGCGCTATCACAACCAGTTGATTTTTCTGGGCGTCATCACCAGCCGCGAAGCAATGGCAAACTTTTACGCGGCAATGGACGTCCTCGTTTTGCCGAGCGATACCGAATGCTTTGCGCTGGTACAGGTTGAGGCGATGCTCTGCGGCACACCGGTTGTGATGACGAACACACCTGGCGGGCGCGTGCCTGTGCAGGTGACTGGTATGGGAAAGCTCGCCGAACAGGGTGATGTGCGGTCCATCGGGCAGGCTATCGTCGATATTCTCGATGACCCTGAGACGTACGTCCGCTCCCGAAAGATGATCGAATCGTGCTTTTCGCTACAGGAAACGGTCGACCAGTATGAGCAACTCTTCTATGAATACGCCGCCCGTTGACCCGGCAACCATCGCACACATGACACGCAACGAGGCCGATATGGCTTTCAAGCGGCGTGTGCAGACAATCTTCGAGTGGGTTCAACCAAAGCCGGACGACATCATACTCGATGTGCCGTGTGGACGTGGCTTTTACCTGAATATGTTCCGCTATGTCAGTGATTGCACGCTCATCGGTGCCGACCTCGATTGGGACGTGATGCTGAAGGCGCGGCGAAACGTAGGTCACTTGCCGGATATTGCGCTGCATCACACGAGTATTTACGCGTTGCCGTATCCCGATGATACCTTCGATGCCGTCATTTTGTCCGAAGTACTGGAACACCTCGACGATGACGTCGCCGGGTTGCGCGAGGCGTTGCGGGTGCTCAAACCTGGTGGGGGGATGGTCGCGACCGTGCCGAATGCGAACTATCCGTTCTGGTGGGACCCCATCAACAAATCGCTGGAGTCGGTGTTAGACACGCACATTGCCGAGGGGCCACTGGCGGGCATTTGGGCGAATCATGTTCGGCTGTACGAACGCGACGACTTGCGTCGTGCGGTCGAAGAAGCGGGGTTCGTCGTGGAGGTAGAGAGGCAGTTCACACACGATAGCTTTCCGTTTATCCATAACTTGGTGTATGGGCTGGGCAAGCCGCTCCTCGAAAGCGGCCTCTTACCCGAAAACGTCGCCAACGCTGCCGACCGCACAACCTTCGACAAAAACGACGGCAGCCTGCTAAACCCGATCAATTTCGGGGTGGCGGTGTTGAACTACTTCGACCGCAACAACGTGATGGATGAACCTCCCGAACGCGCGACGGTGAATCTGTGCATTAAGGGGCGCAAAGCATGACCGACGAGTATGACGCGATGCCACTAGCGGAGGCGGAACCCGACAACGACCCGGACGACCCCGCAGAGCGTCGGTGGGGTGCCCCCGATGACGATACGCCCGAGAGTTTCGAGACAGACGAACGCCCAGCCAGGGCCGAAACAAAGGCCAGCTTTTCCGATGATGGCGAGCGCCCCTTCGAGGATTTGACGCTGGCCGAGGCGTTGCGTGAGTTTGTCCGCGCACCACGGCAAACCTGGGATGCAGTTTTCGAGGTGGCGCGTATGCCCGTCCATACGTCATATATGCCGCCCTCGCAGCGTCCGGCTTCATCGCTGCGCCCGCCGAGTTACCCCAACCTTGCGCCCGATGCACCACCCTCGCGCCCGCCGATCGATCACTCGGACCGAATTGAGGCGATGGTCGAGGTTTACGACCGCCGCCAGGAGGGGGTTCTGTTAGGTGTGCGCGTGGTGGCACTCGTCGTTGCGTGGGTCGGTTCGGTTTTGATGGTCAACGCGCCGGTACTCGATACGAGTGCGATGGTCGAGGGGATGTCGATTCTGGGGGTTGCGTTCCTCATCTGGCTCGGCAGCGAAGTGTATGCCAGCCGCGATACGCTCATGGGCTGGTGGGCAGCACGCACCCAGGGCACGACCGACGATGGCGATGAGGAGGAACCCTCCCTCGCTGAACTGATGGGCAAGGCCAAAAACGTCGACAACCTGTGGACTGGGTTTCATCCGTTACGGGTGTTGTTGTTTGTTGGTGGGACGGTCTTTGCGCTGTTTACCTTTCTGTTTACAACTAACAATGCCTTCACGCCGATCGGTTTTGCATCCTGGCTTATTTGCATCAGTGCCTTTGCGTTCGCGCTCTCTCCCGATTCGATTTTGCTGGGCACAGGGCAATTTTCGTTTCCACGCATTCGCTGGAACTGGCCTGCTCTCCTCGCGTTTGTGCTACTCGTCGCGCTGGCTGCGACCTTCCGCTTCTACGATTTACGAACGTTGCCGCCGCAGATGACCAGCGACCATGTGGAAAAACTGCGCGACAGTTTTCTCGTTTCCGAAGGCACCACACGCGTGTTCTTCCCAAACAATGGGGGCCGCGAACCCTTCCAGATGTACGCGATGGCTGCATTTAGCTGGATTCCAGGCGTCGAAATAAACTTCTTTTGGCTTAAAGTGCTTAGCGCGCTAGAAGGTATAATCACGCTACCGTTTTTATGGTGGATGGGGCGCGAGGTCGTCGGTGAGCGTGACCGGCGGCTCGGTAATGTGGTGGGCTTGTTGCTTGTGGGGTTCGTGGCAGCGAGTCACTGGCATACGGCGCTTAGCCGCCTCGCACTACGAATCGTACTCACACCGTTGGTCGCTGCGCTGCTCATTACATTTTTGTCGCGCGCCCTGCGCGACAATCGTCGGGTGGACTACATCCGCGCGGGATTGGTGCTCGGGTTTGGGTTGTACGCTTAC
>CAYSVE010000778.1:0-2839 GCA_964434365.1 uncultured Anaerolineaceae bacterium
CCGCCTGGACGCGGCGCTGGCCGTCGGCAGTGCCGGAACCGCCAACGGCGCTCTTCTGAGGCAACGACCGTATGACGATGGGCGCATACGACGCGCTCAAGGAACGTGGGTTGCGCATCCCCGAGGATGTGTCGGTGGTGGGGTTCGACAACCAGGAAAGTGTCGCGAACGGCCTGCGTCCGACGCTGACGACGATGCAATTGCCGCACTACGAAATGGGCGCATGGGCGGTGACGTACCTCATCGAGCATATGCGCGGCGAGGCCGCCACATTCGATGTTCATCGCCTGCCGTGCCCTATCGTCATTCGCGACTCGGTCGCCAAACCCTGACGGCGTGTGTGTCCTGTGCGGTGGCAGGGGCTAACCGTCACCGACGGTCAAGATATCGAGAATAATATAGCATTGGTACGATAACGATGGCGAAACGACTCAATATCATCGTGGCCCTTACGGACGATCACGGTCAGTGGGCGGCGGGGTGCTACGGCAACCGCGAGATACGCACCCCCACGCTCGACCATCTTGCGGAAACGGGCGTAAAAATGCAAAACGCCTTCACGCCATCGCCGGTGTGTTCGCCCGCGCGGGCGAGCTTTTTCACCGGGCTGTTTCCGTCGCAGCACGGTGTCCACGATTGGATACACCCGGATTTCGAGGAACCCGGGTGGCTCGGTGATGAGACGCCGACAGTCGCGCAACTGTTGCAAGGCGCGGGCTACGAAACGGCGCTGTGTGGCAAGTGGCACGTCGGGCAGAACAAAAAGCCTCAGCCCGGCTTCGACCAGTGGTGCGCTGTAGACCGCAACTATCCACCACAGGATGGCAACTACGTCCTGAAGGACGGTGAGATCATCGCGCGGGCGGGGTATCATACGCAGATCATCACCGACGATGCGGTCGCGTTTTTGCGCAATCGCGATGATGCAAAGCCGTTTTTCCTATTCGTGGGGTACTTCGGCACGCATAGCCCGTGGGCAGGTCACCCCGAGCGACTGGTGCAGCAGTATCGGCAGTGTACATTCGATGAGGTAGCGCAAGGACCCACATACACCGGTGGACGCCTGACAGGCGAATCGCTGGCGAAGTCGCGCTTCGACCGACGCGAGGCGCTCGCGCAGTATTATGCCTCGGTGACGCACATCGACGAAGGGCTTGGGCGCATCGTCGATGAGTTGGAGGCACAAAATCTGCGCGACGATACGCTCATCGTATACACCAGTGGTCATGGCCTCAATTGCGGGCAGCATGGCATCTGGGGCAAGGGAAACGGCACGCGCCCGCTGAACATGCTGGAAGAATCGGTGCGGGTGCCACTCCTAATCAATTGCCCGGGTCAACGTTCGGGCCTCGATGAGCGCAAGCACGGTCTCGGCATGAAACCGGCCCATCACGACGGATGGGTGCTTGGCGGACAAACACGTCAGGCGTTCGTCGACCACACAGACCTGTTCGCAACAGTGCTCGATTATGCGGCGGTCGAGATGCCGACGGATGCACCGCACAGTTACCCCGGGCGTAGCTATCGTGCGATGTTGCAGGATGGGTATAGCACACCAGACTGGAAGCGCGCCCAAATCGCGGAATATGGGTACGTCCGCATGGTGCGGACGGCACGGCATAAACTGGTGCTGCGCGAGCCGCTCGGCCACAATGAACTGTATGATCTAATTGAAGACCCTGGCGAGACCCTCAACCGCTACGATGAGGCGAGGGACGTGGTGGGCGACCTTCGCGAGGCGGCCAACCAGTATTTCGATGTGTATAGCGCAGCGGGCCAAAGCGGCGACCTTCGCGAGGGCCTGCGGCAACACAATTACGTCGAAGCATGGCGCGGCGAGAAGGCGTAGGGCGCATCGGCAGGTGGCCCTTCAGCCGCACAACGCAAACTTCAGTGTTTATTCTGGCATCGTTGGTTACGCCTCTATCCACTGGCGCATATTGCGCACGCTCTGCCGCGCCCAGTCCTGTTCCTTGATGATCGTCGCCTGCATCGTTGGCTCGGGTGGGGGCCACAACTCGATGATGGCGTTGTAGTCGCGCCCGT
The DNA here is from genome assembly GCA_964434365.1 of uncultured Anaerolineaceae bacterium. Lineage (GTDB taxonomy): Bacteria > Chloroflexota > Anaerolineae > Aggregatilineales > Phototrophicaceae > CAYSVE01. Next base: position 2,047 of record CAYSVE010000778.1, read on the forward strand.
GCCGGTCGAGTTCCCCCAGCAGCCACGGCACATCGAGCATCCCGGCCCCGGCGGGTGTGCCGTCGAGCAGAAAGCCCATGTTGTGGCCGATGCGCCGAATCGAGAAATCTTTCACGTGTAGGTTGACGACGTATGGCCCCAACTGCGATACCACAGTCGCAGGCCCCTCCAGCGAGCCGAACGAATTCACCGTATCCAGGCAGATGCCCACAAACGGGCTATCGAGTGCCTGCAACACGGTAACGAGGTCTGTCGCGCGAAAGCGATCGTGGTTTTCGATGGCCAGGGTAACCCCCAACGCCTCGAATTGGCCTAGCATCCCGCGCAAAATTTCGATGATTTCCGGCACCGTCGGGTGATGCTCTGCGGTATCGACCACCACGCGCAAAATGCCCGCGCCGAACTGCTCGGCGATGGCCAGGTACTGCTGCAAATGCGCGGGTTGGATGCCGCGCGTCCCCACTTCGATAGCTAGCCCGCGCTCGTCGGCATCACGTTTGAGTGCGGCGCGCTCGTCGTCGGTGAGTGTGTGTAGCGGCAGGTTGTCGGCTATCTGCGCGACGCGGATACCAAGATCGGCGGCGGCCTGCAAAAAGCCACGATGATTCATCGGTGCATCGGGCTGTTCGTAGCCTGGCACGCCGATAGACCACGCATAGGCGTAGGTGCCGATGCCAAGGTGCGTCGTCATAGGTCGATACCCAACAGGGTACGCCCGATGCGGTGTAGTTGCTCGGTGCTATCGCTCAAAAACAGCCACATCGTATAGGTGTCGCTTGTTTCGGTCAGGCCG
>CAYSVE010000779.1:0-2838 GCA_964434365.1 uncultured Anaerolineaceae bacterium
AGATGATGCCGACATGCTCGACTGCTTCGAGGGTGTGCAAATACACCTCACCGACGTAATCGTGCGTATGGGCAAGGTGCCCCTGCGGCAAGTGCATCGCGACGGTGTCGCCGGGTTGGGCGTAGCGGTCGAGCTGTGCCCGGAGTTCGCCCCAGGGCAAAAACGTGCCAGGGCCACCGTTCGCGTCCATGCGATACTGATAATCGAGCGCCCACCACGCCCCAGCGCCAACCCACACCACCAACAACGGCGCCAGGTATCGATTCGGCAGGCGAGCCAACCCGATACCGAAAACCAATGCCATCAACGGCCACACCATCATCACGTAGCGCAGATGTTGCAGTGTGGGCACCAACGCATTGACGACCAGGCTGAGCGCCAGCACCGCCCCCAGCACAAACCAGCCGAAGCGACGTCCGCGCAGGGCCAGCCACCCTACGAACCCCAGCAGCGCTACATTTTGATTACTGAACTCGATGGTCAGTTCGCGTAGCAGCGTCATCGGGTTCAGCGGCGGCACGAGAACCGGGCCAGTCGGTTCGGCGCGGTCGGCGACGGCGGCCAGCAGAATCGGCAGCCAGGGCAGAAATATCGCCCCGGCAAGCGCAAACAACCCCGTGACCAGCCACCACGCGCGGTCTTTCTTCACAAAAATGAGGTGATGCAAAGCCAATGCCGCCGGGAACAACACATTAAAGTAATGCGTGTACAGCAACCCCACCACCGATAGCACAAAAGCGATCGCCGATAGCGGTCGCAAGCCGCGTGTGATGAGGCTGTGGTAGGTTAGCGCGCATAGCGCGGCGAGCAATGCTACGAGCGCGTACGTGCGCATCTCGTGCAGGTAGGTGATGAAATATGCTGACGCACCCAGCAACACCGCTGCGGCAAGGCCCGCGCGTGGACCATCCACCGCCCGACCCAGCCGATACACCACCGCGATAGCCAACAACCCCACCATCAACGAGAGCGCCCGCCGCGCGAAGGTCGTCTGCCCGGTGAGCATCGTCCACGCGTTGAGCAACAAATAATAGCCTGGAGCCTGCACATCGCTATTCGCGACGCGCGTCCACGTGTCGGCAAGGGAGGCCGGGCCATCCATCGGTGTGCCGCCGCTGTAGTACATACTACGAGTTTCGTCGTACCAAAGCGCATCGATGTTCAGATGCCGGGCGGTAAGGGCGGTGGTGAACAGAATCAGCAGCACCAACCAGGGTAAATGCGCACGCATTGCGTTCTCTCGGGTTAACTGCAAAGCGCGGGAAGGGTAGCCCCGTCGGCGGTGCGCGGTCAATACCTATATAATTCTCGCAAAATATCACCGATGGGGGGAACCATGCGCTTCGGCGACCTGACATATCTCGAAATCAAGGATAAGGCGGCAGCGGGGTATCTCGCGCTGGTGCCGACGGGCTGCACCGAGCAGCAAGGGCCACACCTACCAGTCGATAACGACTCGTGGTTCATCGAGACGTTAACGCAAACTGCCGCCGAGCAGTTTGGTCGTGCACTCGTGTTACCGACGATGCCCTTCGGCCCAACGCCGGAGCATCGCAACTACGGCAGCGGCTTCATCGATTTACCGGTGCACCTGCACGACGCCGTCTACGAACACGTGTTGCGGTCGCTGGCGGCACAGGGGTTCCACAAAATCGTGGTGTGGCGCGGCTGCGGTGAGCACAAACTGAGCGACATGGTCGAGCGGTTCAACGCGGAGGGGCCGCAGGGTGCCCACGCCTACCTGCCAGATTTCCAGTATTACCCGGCGGTGTGCCGCGTGGGCGAAATCGATGTGCCGTGCGGCCACGCTGCGACCTACGTCACCGCCATTGCGATGCATCGGCGCCCGCACACCGTGCGCGCCGACCGCATCGAAAAATCGAACAGTAGGCCGGTTCGCTGGGATGACCCCCGACCGGACTTCACGAAATACTCGTCGAATGGTGTCATCGGCGACCCCACCTATGCCACACCCGAACTCGGTGAGGCATTGTGGAACAAAGCCGTCGAGAAAGTCGTTACCATACTTAGGCAAATCGACGAGCGCTGACGAACCTTTGTTTCCTGTAACGCGAGGGCTATAATTGGAAAGTCCACGGCGGGGGAAAATTAGAATGCACGCTTTTGAAACCGGGGACGAAGTTAAGGGGTATGTGCTGCGCGAGCGCGTCGGGCGCGGTGGGTTTGGCGAGGTCTTCATGGCCTACCAACCGGCCATCGAGCGCGAAGTCGCGATTAAGCTGATTCTGCCAGCACATGCGAACGAGCCGAACTTTATTCGGCGCTTCGAGGCGGAAGCGCAAATTGTCGCTCGCCTAGAGCACCCTCACATCGTCCCGTTATATGATTACTGGCGCGACCCAAACGGCGCGTTCCTTGTCATGCGCTTCTTGCGCGGTGGCAGCCTTCAGGATGTGCTTAAACAAGGCCGCCTGGATACACCCGTGATCGCACGCATCGTCGAGCAGGTTGCGGCAGCCCTATTGAGTGCGCACCGCGCTGGGGTTGTTCACCGCGACATCAAGCCCGGCAATATTTTGCTCGATGATGATTACAACGCCTACCTTACCGACTTTGGCATCGCCAAAGTGACCGATAGCGACACCCTCATCACCCGTGAGGGGCTGGTGGTCGGCTCGTTGGCCTACCTCTCGCCAGAGCAACTCGACGGCGGGAACGTCACCCCACAGGCCGATATTTACAGCCTGGGTATGGTGCTCTACCATCTGCTAAGCGGCGAGCATCCCTTTGCGGGGTCGAACCCTACCGAGATGATCTCGAAGCAGATCAACGAACCCCTGCCCGACATCAGCCTGCACCGGCCCGACCTGCCCGACG
>CAYSVE010000780.1:0-2825 GCA_964434365.1 uncultured Anaerolineaceae bacterium
GGCTCCCGCACCACCGAGTCCGTCGGCCGCCAGGCCATGCGCGCCACCACCAACCTCGTGCAATACCTCACCGGCGGCGACGATTACATCCAGGCCAACGACCAATAAGCGCCGCCAAAACAAACCGCCTCGCCCGTCGAGCGTGAGAGCGTGCAGTTGTTGCGGGTGCTCGGTATCATCCTCGAAGAAACGAAGCCGTCCGAAATTCCACTGAAGATCATCCGCTCCACGGTGGATGTACTCAAAGCGGATGTCGGCGTGTTGTTGACGATAAAAGACGCCAACTATGCCGATATATCCCTGGCATACGACCGCGCCATGCAGCGCGCCATCCCGGCGATGTTATCGTTGAACCTTGAAGCGCAACCGACGCTCGTCAACTGCATCGAACGGCGGCAGCAGCGCCCGCTCTTTGCCGACCGCAACACCGATGAACTCCGCGACCTGTACGACCGGCTAGACATCGGCCAAATTGGCCCGGCGTATTTCCAGCCGTTGATGCGCGGTGACGAAATTATCGGCCTGATGGTGATCGGGTTGCCATACGCCAAGCGTGAACTCCGTGACAGCGAGCGCGAACAACTGAAGGGTATCGGCATCATCGCGGGCAGCTTGCTCGCGCTCAGCTATGAGGCAGACCACGCCCGCCAACGCGCCGAAGAGCGGGCTATCCAGGCGATGATTTCCGGCATTCCCATCGACGAAATCGACGATGCCGATGTGGTGGCCGCGCGCAAGGAAATGGAAGCTGCGCTAGACGAGGCCAGAATCCACAACAACGAATTGCAGCGACACATCGCGTTGCTGAAGATCGAACTCGATGACGAGCGCTCGCGCCTGATGCGCCTGTTGGGCGACACCGAGGCGGATATGAGCATCTCGCAGCGTATCATCGCCATCAACGACGATCAGGAACGCCTCCGCGCGGAGCGCGATGAACTCGCGCAGCAACTCGAAGAGGCCGAAACGGCCCTCGCCAGCGCCACCGGCACCGACACCGAAGCGATGGTTCAAACGCTGACTGAAACGCTGCGCCGCGAAAAAGACAGCCTGGAGGCCGAGCGCGATGCACTCGTGGCGCAGTTGGCCGAAATTCGCGGTGAGGGGGTTCCCTCGGAGGAGGTCAACCTCAACGAGGTGATGGCGCAAATGACGGCGGAAAAAATGCGCCTCGAAGCCGACACCGAAGTGATGCAAGGCCGCTTGCAGGACATCGAAGGCCAGCTAGAAGCGCTCGGTATCGAAGGTGGGGCGGCGGGCCTCGCGCAATTGGTGCGCCAACTCTACGACCAACGCGCCGCACTCCAGGCGCGCAGCGACGGCCTTCAGATCGAACGGGATGCGCTGTGGAACGAGCGCAAGCGCTTCGAAGCGCGCATCAAGCGTGAGGCCGAACGCGAGGCCAACATCGAAGAAATGCAGACGGAAATTCAGCATTTGGCGAGCGACCGCGAGGCGATTACCCGCCAGCGCGACCAGTACCGCGCTGAGCGCGACGAACTCGCTGTGAAGAACGACGCCGTCCGACGCCACCGCGCGCGCCTGCTCGCCGAGGCGTCCGCCTTCGAACAGGAGTTGGAGGAAGTCCGCGAGGAGACGCAATATCTGCGTGTGGAAATGCAGCGCCTGCTCGACGAACGCAGCCAGTGGATTCAAGAGCGCGACCGGCTGATCGCCAACAACAGCCGCCTGATGGCCGAAATCGGGCAGGACTCGGTTTCACCAGAGGATTTGATGTCTGCATTGGATAGCACCGGATCCATGCAGCGCTCCATCACCGAACTTGCCGGTGAGCGCAGCCGACTCGAAGCCGAACTCAACCGCACGCGGATGCTGCTCAACACGACCGAACAGGAATTGTTCGAACTCCGCAACAATGCCCGCGAGACCGGGCGCTCGTCTGCCGAGGCCGATGCCGAGGCGATTTTGGGCCTCGTGCAGGAACTGCGCTCGCCGCTCACATCGGTGATGGGGTACGTCGACCTGCTAGAAACCGAGTCCATCAGCGGCTTCCTCGGTGAACAGCAACGGCGCTACCTCGCACGGGTGGGTGCGAATGTCGTGCGGTTGCAGTCGATGGTCGAGGAACTCGTGCACCTTACGGCCCTTGAAACGGGGCGGTTCGCGCTCGATACCAAGCCGGTCGATCTTGTCGAAGTCGTCGAAGAGGTCATCGACGCGACCTCGCCACAGTTCCGCGAAAAAGGCCTTACGTTGCACCTCAATCTCGACGACGATGTGCCACCCGTGAATGCCGACCCTGAGGCGATGTCGCAGGTTATCAACGCCCTGCTGATGAACGCCTATCTCGTCACACCTGCCGATAGCGACGTGTTCGTGCAAGCCGGGAAGCGTGCGGTCACGCTAAACGGCAGCGGGCCTGTCGATTGCCTGCTCGTTTCCGTCGAGGACCGGGGCGGTGGCATCGCCGATGTCGACAAGGCGCTTGTTTTCGCGCGGCGCTATAAGGTCGAGCACAGCCTTATCGCGGGTTTGGGCGATACCGGCGTCGGGCTGTCCATCGCCAAAGCCATCGTCGAGGCCCACGGTGGCGCCATCTGGGTCGATTCCGTCGAGGGGGTCGGCACGATGATGCGCTTCGCACTGCCGTATGCGAGTGAGGAAACACCAGCTTGACCAACACAAAACGGGGTGAAGTATGGGTGGCCGTCGCCGTACTGGTGTTGTTGATGATCGTACTTGCGGCGGCGATCATTCTCGCCGCGACGGCAACGAACGCCGAGGAAGCGACCCTTACACCTACGGCTAGCCGCTCCGTCGCCGAGGTGTTGACCGAGGTCGCAATGGTGCTCTCGGCGACTCCC
>CAYSVE010000781.1:0-2812 GCA_964434365.1 uncultured Anaerolineaceae bacterium
CCCCGACGCGCTGCCACGCGGCGAAAGCGTCGCCGAGCACAAGATGTGGGTATTCGGCCTGCATTTTTTGACGCTGCACTACAGCATCGCGCCGGAACATGCCCCAACGACAATGCCTTGACCTGACTATTCCGTCCACTGTCGTTGCCCGGTAAGCGGCTTGCGGTTAAACTGAGACATCATGGCAAACCGAACGCAAATTCTCGTCACGGGGGGCGGTACGTTCCTCGGGAACCATATTGCTGCCGCACTGCTCGCCGAAGGCGCGAACGTGATGCTGCTCGCACGCCCCGGTGCCGAAGATCAACTAGGTAAGTTGCGGACCCAACTGGAATGGCGCAGCGCCGATGTGTGGAACCCGGCCAGCCTCAAGGGGCGCGCCCGCCACGCGCGGACGGTCGTGCATACGGTGGGCAGCATGCGCGCGGAACCGTCGCAGGGCCTTACGCACCTCTACCTGAACTTCCTCAGCGCGCGCAACGTCGCCAACATGTGCGTCACCGATGGCGCGCAGCAGATGGTGCTGCTCAGCAGCGCCAGCGCCCTGTGGCTAGACCGGCGCTATATCGCAGCGAAGCGCACTGCCGAACAGTACGTCAACCGGGTGGGCCTGCAAGCGACGGTCATCCGCGCGCCGGTGGTGTACGTACGCGGGAAAAGCCGCCCGCCGCTGTACCAAATCGTGTCGATTGTCGGTGCGGCGACGCCCTTTTTCGGGCGCAGTGCCCCGCTTCCAGCCGATGTGTTGGCGCGGGCCGTCGCCCGTGCGGCCCTAGACCCGCAGCGCGACCTGTATTTTCGACGGCACCTCGTGCAACTCAACACCCGTGCGGAGCGTCGGGGCCAGCCGGAGCCACAGCCTACCGTGCCGCCGATCAACATCCCGGAGCCGCCGCCCCACGAACACGATACCAAACCAACCTTCCCGGTGCAGTAGCGAAAGACGACGATGGACAAAAATCGCCCCATCCTCATCATCCACGATAGCCCCGCCAAAGCACGCGAATGGCAGCGGTACGTGCAATATCAATCGCGCGAGATGGTCGTCGTCGCGGGTAGTTTCGCCGAGGCACACGCGTTGCTGCACATCGGGCGGGTGCCCTGGCTCGTCGTGATGAACGACCTCGACGACAGCGGGCCAGGTTGGGTGGTGCGGTTACGGCAGTCGCCGCGCGGGCACGAGGTGCCGGTCTTTGTATTCCTGGGCAACAAGGCGCGGTACGAGGCCTACCTTGCGGCAGGCGTCACTGTTTTCGGCACCATGCGCCTCCATCGCGTCGAGGTGCTCCAAACGGTCATCCGCGAACGGCGCGCGTTGCAACGTCAGCAGCGCGACGGGCAAGGGCCGATCAACACACGCGTCTTATTTGTCTCATCCGACGCGCAACGACGCGCAACACTGAAGGCGTGGCTGGAGTGGCGCGCGCTGTGTTCGGTGGATACCGCTTGCAATTTCGACGAGGCCGAGGCTTACCTCGCAGACTATTCGCCACCCGCCGTGATGGTCCTCGATGACTTCGACGAGGATGGCCCACTGTGGGTGCAACGAATTCACGATGCGCCCAAAACGCGCAGCCTTCCCATATTTGTGCTCACCCCACAGCAGCACATGGGGCGACGATACTGGGAGTACAAGGAGAATGGCGTGCTCGGCTACCTGCACAAACTCGTCCCCGTGAACAAGGGGAATCTGCGAAACAGCATCGAACGGTATTTGGCATAACGCGGGGCACCATCATCACATGCGTCAGTCGATCCTCATCCTCACCAACGACCCCGACATTGGCGCGATGCTGAAAATCACGCTGGAAGCGGATAACGGCTATACCGCACACCTCGTGAGCAACCCTACCGAAGCCGATGCCCACCTCGCCGCGAACACGGCCCCCGCGCTCGTGGTCCTCGAAGGGGTGCTGCCAGACGGCCCGGCGTGGGTGGGGCGCTTCCGCGGGCAGTACGCGGCGGTGCCGTTGTTGATCTTCCTCCCGAGTCTGCGCGGCCTCGAACAGTACCCCAACACCGCCCCCGTCGACACCCTCTATGGCCCTTTTCACGTGGATGAGTTCCTCGCGCGTGTGAAAAACCTGCTACGATAGAACTATTCAGGTATTGGCAGGTTTCTCGTACAACCGCGCTATGGATGTCATCCTCATCGTCAACGATATGCCGGAAGCACTGAAGCTGTACCAGTACGTGCTCGCCAACGGTGGAAAATATCAGGCGGTTACGGCTAGCAGTGCCGATGAGGCCGACGTGCGCCTGCAAGCTGGCCTATCGCCCGATCTCATCATCACCGACGATATGATGCCCGGCACCCACGGCCACGATTGGTGCCGCCAGCTACGCAGCCGCCCACAGACGAAGGACATCCCCATCCTCGGTATGACGCTGCGCATGGAACCCTACCAGACGAACGCCTTCCTCGAAGCCGGGGCCGACGCGCTGGTGCATCCGCCGGTGCACCCCGCCGAACTGCGCGCCAAGGTGCGCGCGCTGCTACGCAAAATTCGTGGGCCGGTGGTGCACATCTACCGTACCGAGCACGAGTGGGACGTTCGGTATATGGCCTTGCGCTATCAGCTAGATATCACCGTCGAAAAAACGATGTCGCTGCGCAATTGGCACGAAGTCCCGCACCTCGCCATCATCGACAACGACCTTGAGGCCTGCCACGAGTTCCGCAGTCACCGGCCCTACACACCCATCCTGTACCTTTCACTGCACACCGGCACCGAGTCGACGCTCGCCGCACTCCGTGCCGGGGCCACCGATGTGTTGCACACCGCGCCCACCGACGCCGACCTGCTCCGTG
>CAYSVE010000782.1:0-2802 GCA_964434365.1 uncultured Anaerolineaceae bacterium
TACCTGGTCACCTGATTTTAGTTGATAGTTGAGGCTCACCAACCGGCCATGGACCTTTGCCCCTCGGCAACGATGGCCGACATCTGTGTGGATGTGGTAGGCAAAGTCGATAGGTGTTGCGCCCACGGGTAAATCGACGATATCGCCCTTGGGTGTGAAGGCGTATACACGATCTTCGAAGACCTCTTGCTGCATCGTATTCATGAAGATGCGTGCGTCATTCTCGACATCTGGCCCGAACTCCATCAGCCGCCGCAAATAGCTAATACGCTCATCGAAAGCGCGGTCGGCGTGCTTGCCCTCTTTGTACCGCCAGTGCGCCGCGACACCGTATTCGGCGTTTTCGTGCATCTCCCAGGTACGAATTTGCACCTCGACGGTTTTACCCTGCGAATCGAGCACGGCTGTATGCAGGCTCTGGTAGAAGTTGTCCTTCGGGTTGGCGATGTAGTCGTCGAACTCGCCGGGTATAGGCCGCCACAGGTTATGCACCACACCAAGCACAAGGTAACACTGAGGAATCGTGTGGACGATAACACGCACTGCGCGCACATCGTACACCTGCCCGAATGGCACCCCCTTACGACGCATTTTGTTGTAGATGCTCGTGATGTGCTTGGGGCGTCCCGTTAGGGTTGCATCGGTAATGCCATATAGCGCTAGCTCGTCGCGCAAAGCCGATGTCACTGCATTGAGGTATTCCTCGCGGTCTGCACGGCGCTCATCGAGGCTGCTGGCGATCATACGATAGGCATCGGGTTGTAAGTAGCGGAAAGCGAGGTCTTCTAGCTCCCATTTGATTTGCCAGATGCCGAGGCGGTTAGCCAGTGGTGCGAAGATTTCCATCGTCTCTCTCGCTTTGATAATCTGTTTCTCTGGGGACATATAGCCCAGGGTGCGCATATTGTGCAGGCGGTCGGCCAATTTGATGAGCACGACGCGCACATCGTCGCCCATCATCAACAGCATTTTGCGGAAGTACTCAAGTTCGCGATCGGTCTCGCGTTGGTTGCGTCGCCCGTTCTCATTGCTGTCCACCTTCAGTGGGAGGTTCGTTAACTTCGTTACCCCCGCGACCAACGAGGCCACCGTATCCCCGAATTCGCTGCGCAGTTCATCGACCGTGATGTCCGTGTCTTCGACAATATCGTGCATCAAAGCGGCGGCGATAGCCTCTGCGTCGAGCTTCATGTCTGCGAGTATCTGCGCGACTTCGACACAATGGGTAAAATAAGGGGCGCCCGACTTGCGATAAACACCTTCGTGGGCAACTTCGGCCTTGTGATAGGCGCGTTCGATAAGCGTGCGATCGTGTGGGGTGAGGTTGGGTAAGTTTTGTAGGAGAGTGTCGAGGTTCATGAGGCTCATCGAGTCTACGGGCAACCTACCTGTATTTTACAGCATCTTTTCCATACCGTTACATAGAATTTCGCAAAACTTCATGACCTGCATGTTATACTATTTGGCTAAAACGTTACGAAGAGGGACACCTTGACTGACTTACTCAACGTCGAAGCGGCCCTTGAACGAATTCTGGCCGTCGTTGCCCAACCCAAGGCCGAGCTGGTTTCGCTGGGTTCAACGCTGGGGCGTGTGCTCATGCAGGATGCACTCGCCAAGATCGATCTGCCACCTTTCCCTAATTGCAGTATGGACGGTTACGCGGTGCGTAGTGCGGATGTTGGAGGCGCAAGTGACGATAGCCCTGTTAGCTTACGCCGGACGATGGACATCCCCGCTGGTACTGCGCCTGTTGGTATGCTGGGGCCGGGTGAGACAGCGCGTATTATGACCGGTGCGCCGGTGCCAGATGGTGCTGACGCTGTTGTGCCCGTCGAGTGGACTGATGCCGATTGGCGTAATGGCTCGCCGGAGGCGGTGCAGATTCGGCGTGGGGCAACCGCAGGGGTAAACATTCGGCAGGTAGGCGAAAATGTGCGTATCGGTGATGTCGTCTTACGGATGGGGACGGTCCTGCGTCCACAGGATATTGGAATGTTAGCTGGTTTGGGGCAAGCCGAAGTCACAGTATATCGCCGTCCAAAGGTGGTTATTCTCACGACGGGGGATGAACTTGTGGGGGTAGACGAACCGCTGACGCCGGGCAAAATCCGCGATACGAATAGCTACACCCTCGCTGGCCTTGTATCCCATTATGGAGGCATTCCGGTTCGCTTGCCCAAAGCGAACGACACCCTCGACGCAGTTCGTGCGCTGTTCCAACAGGCATTGGCGGAAGAACCGGATGTCATCGTGAGTTCAGCGGGGGTTTCGGTCGGTGGCTACGATGTCGTCCGTACCGTGCTCGATGAGCTTGGTGAGGTCAACTTTTGGCGGGTGAATGTGCGCCCCGGTAAGCCACTCGCCTTCGGCCTGCTGAGGGGCATACCGTTTTTTGGTTTGCCGGGTAACCCCGTGAGCGCGATGGTCACCTTCGACCTGTTTGTGCGCCCGGTTTTGCAACAACTGGGTGGCCTGCCCGATGATGCAACGCTACACACCGCCGAAGTCGGCGAGCCGATGACTTCCGATGGTCGCCGGACATACGTGCGGGTGCGTTTGCAGCGCGTCGATGGACGCCTGCTTGCATTCGAAACCGGCACACAAAGCTCCGGCGCGTTGATGTCGATGGTTCTGGCCGATGGACTTCTTATTATCCCAGAGGACACCCGAGATGTTGCGCGCGGGACGACCCTGCCGGTACGCCTTTTGAGGGGGTTAGTATGACTTTCATGATACGATGGCCGACGCAAGACCCTGAAGTGCGCCAGTATTTCCTTGAGGGGCAAGCCGAGTACAGCC
>CAYSVE010000783.1:0-2794 GCA_964434365.1 uncultured Anaerolineaceae bacterium
GGGGGTTACGCGACGCATCGACGCGGACGCCCGTGCGCAGGTCGAGCAGCATCAGGTCGTAGTCGGTGCGGGAGGCGCGCGCCTCGTAGGCCAGTTGCTGGCCCGGCCACACGCCACCGACCGCCCGCACTGCCGCCAGCAGCAGGGTGAGGGCGGTCGTCAGCAGCAGGGTGAGGCGCAGGGGCATGGGGTCAGGGCCTCCAGGCGGGGGAGAATGCATGGCGGCCAAAGGTGACTTGCTCTAATGAGCCATCAGCAGTCCTCACAAAGAAGTCAACGCTACCCCTTCGGTCGGAAACAAACACGAAGCGTTCGCCGTCCGGTGCCCAGTCCGGTTCAAGATCATTCATCGGGTGTATGATAAGTTCAGTGACTTCTTGAGTCGAGATGTTAATCATAGCAATGTCGTACCCCGACTGCCCTGGAGAAATCTGGCTAAAAAGCATGGCTTGGCTGTCACCATGCCAATCCACATGACGAATAAGTGAGCCGTATAAACCCCATTCGATCTGCTTGCGCTCTGTCGAGTAAACCGTCAGGCCGTCGAAGGCGATCCACTGTCCATCTGGTGACCAACGGGGTATGTCTTGAAAAAATCCGGTTAGGGCAAAGTTAGGCACCCGACGCTCATATGTGTCCACATTTGCGATGAGATATGGGTTGTCTGAGTCTGTGCGAGTGATATAGGCTACTTCAGCCTGATTTGGGAGCCAGGTCGGTGCAAAGGCGGTGATGTCACCCTCTGAGATTTGGCGAACTGCCAATTCTGGAAAGTCAAGCACAAAGACGCGGGTTGATGTTTGTGCTTTGTAGAGATCACCTGCGAAGGCGAGGCGGTGTCCGTCCTGAGACCAGACAGGCTTGCATACGGCAATGCACGTATCGTAGTGAGGTAAGAGGTTGAGATCGATGTGGCTTCTCAAGTCGAGTAAGCGTAGTTCCTCGATAGAAGTTGCGCCGTTGATGTAGGCAATCTGGTCACTTTCGATGAACGCGCCAACGCCCCGCGCGCCGAGCACCAGCCCACCCCACAGCAAGATCAGCAGCGCGGCAATATTGCGCAGGTTACGCGTCATTTACTCGTTTGCCTCGTAGGGATGCGGTTGCAGGCTGTGCGCGTCTTCGAAGGCGCGGTAGGCGTCCTCGTGCAGGAAGTACACCAGCTTCACCGACGCGCCCGCGTGCTCGCGGAACTCGGTGCCCGCAATGACGAAGCCCGCCTTCAGTTTGGCGATGAGCACCGCGCGGTTGGTCGGCGCGTGGTAGCTCACCACCCGCTCGTAGCCGATGTCGCGCAGGTAGGGCAGGTACAGCCGCAAAAACCCCGCGTAGATGCCCTTCCGCTGGTAATCGGGGTGCATGCCGGTGACATCCATCATAAACTCGGACGCGCCGGTCATGCGGCCTGCGCTCCACCCGACCGGGTTGTCATCGGCGTAGAACACCACCGCGTCCTGGTGGGTGCCACCCTGCAACGCCGAGAGCGCCTGCCGACGCTCGTTGCGGCGGTCAGTCGGCACACTGAACCAGCGGTTATGCACATCGTGCTGCGGAAAAATCGTCGGTTCGAGGCCATCTTCCACATCGAAGTAGGTCGTGAGGGGCACGTTGCGGCCCACCACACCTGCTGGTAGCGGCATCGGGAAGTGCTTAGCTTTTGCGTCTTCGAATCCGTCAGTCATTGGGTTAGGGCCTCCAGGCGGGGGCATAATCGCCCACGTCATTATCGGTAAGGCGGACGCGCCACCCCCACCGATGCACCAGATACAACTCGGCGTCGCCGTCGCTATCATCGACCACGACGCGCCACCACCCGCCACGCGAGAGATGACCGCCCCAATCGGGCAGTAGCGGGAACGCAGGCTGCTCCTCGACTGTGCCGTCATCGAGGCGAATGGCGTAGTAGCTGAAAAAGCCGCCGTCGCCCCGGTTCGACGAAAAGCGAATCTGCGCGCCATCGGGCGACCACACCGGGAAGCTATCGCTCACGCCCTCGTTGAACGTGAGTTGTCGCAGCGGCGCGCCCATCTGCGGCGGCGTGAGGTACAGTTCGCTGTCGCCATCGGCGTAGCTGGCGAAGGCCAACCACGCACCATCCGGCGACCAATCGAGGCGGGAGGTGCGCGGCGTCACCGAAAGGTGGATTCTGCGCATGTTGCTGCCGTCTGGTGCCATTACGTAAATGTCGAACTCATCGTCTTCGCGGTCACTGATGAACGCCAACTCGCTGCCGTCCGGCGACCACGTCGGCGAGGTGTCGAAGGCGGAGCCGGTCGTGAGGTTGCGGAGTAGCCCGCTGCGCACATCGAGGAGGAGCACATCGCCGCCGCTAGTGTAGGCCAATTCGTTGCCCGGCAGCCACGCCGACGTGGCACGCGCGCCCCACACTATCGCGAAAACCGCTACAGCCAGCAACGGTACGAGGCGAATCAGGGCCGCCATACCGGTACCACATCATCAACAAGGTTCGATGTGAGCTGCTGCCGCCGACCCTGCAAATCGACGGCGTGAACCTCGTAGCTGCCATAGCTGTTGTCGCTATCGGAGAAGTAAAGCTGCTGTCCATCGGCAGACCAGCTTATGGTCGTATTGCGGCGTACGAACATCGTCGTGACGATTTGCAGGTCTTCACCATTGGGTCGTATCGTGTAGATGTTGCCATCGCGGTAGCTGTAAAACGCGATGCGCTCGCCATCGGGCGACCAGGTGGGCGACCCGGCAAAAATATCGAACGTGATACGGGTTTTTCCGCGCTCAGTTGTCGCGAGGCCGTCGGCATCGATGAGGTACAGGT
>CAYSVE010000784.1:0-2787 GCA_964434365.1 uncultured Anaerolineaceae bacterium
TTTACTTACGGTGGGGCCTCCGATACGCCGCCAGTGCAAGGTGCCCCCCCCAACTCGCCCGTTCAGCCGAAGCAAGTGAGCCAGCGTGATTACGCGGGCGAGGGAATATTTATGCGGTTCGAAAGCGCCCACACTACTAAACCCGTTTTTTGCGCGGCGGGAGGCCCCGGTCGCCGAGCAGCTTTTATCCGCGCTCAGCTAGCTGTTTGAAGTAACCACTCACAAAACGCAGAAATTCCAGCGTGTTGCGTGGGCGCGCCTTATTTTGTTCCAGCTTACGCCCAATGCCACTGTCTCCGAGGGCCTTCGGGTCACCCTCGCGCGCGATGAGGGTCGTCACATCGATGATGACCTGGAAGTTGCGCGCCAACCCCTCGACGATTTTGCGTTGGTCGGCCAACTTAATCGTTGTCCACAGGCTTTCCATCTCATCGCGGAGCGCCTGCGCACTCAACGAGGTCTTCGTATCGGGTGGCAGCGCGGCCAGCGTCCCACGGAGCAGATCATGCATGTAGCCGAAAATACGCGAGAGATCGGTGCTCGACCGCTCGCGGAGCGGGTGTAGCGTATGCGCCTGGCTTTCGAAGGACACGCGGAAGCGTTTGCTCTGCGCGACATACCCGGCGATCACGCGCATAATCTCAAGCGCGCTTTCCGGGTCGTGGCTGCCATTAAGCAAATCAGCGATGCGACGGTCATCGTTATAACCACGAAGCGCGACATGCTGCGTGCCTAGCTGATAGGCAGCGCGCCCACCCTGTACCGTATCGCGCGCGATGTTCAGGCGCTGCTGACGTGTGAGGCCGCCAGGCGCGCTCTCAAGGTCGTTCATCAGGCTACCGATGTTCGGGGTGCTGCCACGCCCGCCCTCGTAGGCGATAGCGATATCGTGGAGCAACTCGGCCACCGTTTCGATGTGTTGTGCGTAGCCGACGAGGTCGCCGTCGCTATCACCCATCATCAGTTTGATGGCGTAGGTCGCCTCGAGGGCCGTTTGCACGTCATCGCCGAGTGCCCGGCCTAACAGCCCAACTGCTTTTCGCGAGGCGCTTGTCTCGCACTGGCGCACATAGCGCCGCAGAATTTCCATCCGTGCAAGGCGTAGGGCTTCGTCGTAATCAAGCTGTTGATACAGTTTCGCCAATGTACTCGCGGCTCGCTCGCCTTCGCGGGCGGCCACGCCTGGCAACAGGCCACAGGCCCGTATCGTGTTCGGGATGTTGCGCTGTTTCGCCAGATAATCGATGAGCACAGCTAACGACCCCAGCGGCAGCACACTGGCGATACCGGGGTTGGCATGCAGCATCTCCGTCGCTTCCTGGGCAATCTCGTCGAGTTCGACGCAGGCCGCACGCCCTTGCAACGACCCAACGCAGGTTAGCACCAACGGCAACGAACGGATGCCCTCCCCCCGTAACTCCTGAATGGCCTTAGGAATCGCCTCGACGTCGAGTTTCGCATCGGCGAACAGCTTTTGCACCATCTGCGCGTACGCAAGCTGGTCGTCTGGCGGGTAGAGCAACCGCGATTGATTGATCATCTGCTTGGCGAGGTCGCGATAATGACCCAACACCAGCAGAATTTCCAACAGGTGTCGTGGCCCCGGGTCTGCGAGGTTGGTGATCCGGTTGTCGTCGCTAAAGTAATGGACGATTTGCCGCAGGGCGTGGTCGTGCTCCGCACCGATTGTCGTACTGGCGACACGCGTCAGCCCGCCGAGTGCTTTCACATCGATGAGCGCCATGCGGTTCAGGTCTACGGCCACTTCAGCGAGGCGCATAAGCACCAACGGACCGTGCTCGCGGCCAAATGCTGACGCCACGCTCATCGTAAGGCCCGGGCGGGGTTTGTTATTCGGGTTGCGCAAATGCTGCACAAACGCATCGACTGCTTTGGGTAGCTGCGCAACGAACTTATCCGCACTTAGCAGGCGCTGAAATTGCTTTGTGGGTAGGTAAGTCGCCGCCGTGACGAAGGCCAGCCGGGCCAATTGTTCACTTTTTGCCGTGAGTGGCAGCACAATTTCGATGAGGCGTGGTATCATACGCCCCGCTGCGACAACAGCACCCGCGTCGCTCACCCGTTTGAGGAACAACCCGGCCTCACGCGTTTCTGCATCCTCGACGAGTTCGCGCATGTGCATCATGGCCGCACGATGGGTTAAGTCCAGCCACTTGTCCCCCTCTGGCCCAAGCGGATTTTCGAGCCAGTGGGCGAGGAGATCATAAATATCAAGTGGGTCGGACCGCTCAAGGGCGTTCGACAGTTGTTCGAATGCGCCATCGGCTAAATCTTTATCCTGCCGTAGCATCATACCGATGGGGTCGGCGTGTTCGAGTTCACCCAGCGCCAGCGAGAAGGACATTAGGTGCCGAGCATAGGATAGCTTCAGGTCATCGTTGAGCGTCGGGTCCGTCGAAAGGACCTTGGCAACATCCTCAGCTTCGACAGGCTGGCTGGCTGTGACAGAATCATCGAGGCGCATACGATAGGCGGCGTAACCGAGTGCCCCGGCGAGCTTATCGCCACGGCGCATCCGCCAGGCTGCGACCGATGTTAGACGGCGCGTTTGCTGGATCACCAGCGATGGATCAAGCCGAAGCTGACTAATCACAAAGCGGCTGTAGTCATCGGCGGAGGCATTGCCGCTACCCTTGGCCGTCTCCCAGTCGTAGACAAAGGCCCCCGGCGGCGGTGTGACATCCTCACCCGTTAAAAACTAGATCTGCACATCGAGCTTAGTGGAGGGTACAGTGAGTGTACAAAATGTGACGGCATAGCGCACCG
>CAYSVE010000785.1:0-2784 GCA_964434365.1 uncultured Anaerolineaceae bacterium
GGGACACCTGTGAGCGAACTCGATGTGACCTACCACCAGACGACCATCCGCTGGGTGTGGGGCGGCGATAGCTGGCTACGCTACCAGGACGATGTGCCGCACTTCGATGCGGTTACAGGCGAGCAAATCCGCGCGGCGAACGTCGTCGTCATCGAAGACGAGCACATTGAAATGCCGTTCGTCCGCGATGAATACTGGGGGCCACCGAATTATGCCTTCGATGTGCGATTGGTGGGCAGCGGGCGGGCCTACCTGCTGCGCGATGGCCTCGCCTACGAAGGCACATGGCTGCGCCCCACCGAAAACGACCCGATGACATTCGAGAGCGCGTACGGTGTGCCGCTGCCGTTTAAGCCGGGGAACACGTTTTTCAACCTTGTACCGCGCTGGTACGACGGCTACGAACTGCGATTCTACAGCGACGACGCACCCGCAGTGCATGTCACCGGCGACACGGGGGTGAACATGCGCATCGGGCCGGGTGAGCAGTACATCACACCCGACGTGGCCTACCCCGGCGATACGTTCGTGGCGCTGGGGCGCAACCGCACCGGCGACTGGCTGCAACTCTACCGACAGCAGGACGATTTGCTGGTATGGCTGCCCATCGACCGGGTGGATATCGCCAAGGGCCAAACCGACGCGCTGCTGAACCCGCGGCCTTCTTTGGAACGCTAAGGCGCGCTAGCCGAGCGGCTCGACAAAGTAGAAGTCCTCGCCTTCGGCGACCCAGCCCTCGCTGGCATCGATGCCGTAGCGGATGCGAAACCACGCAAAGCTACCGCTGCACACCGGGCCATCGAGCACGCGGAAGGTTTGATCGGGCTGGGTTTGGTCGATGCGTGGGAAGTTGATGCCGCCGCCACTGCGAACGTTGAGTGGGCGCGGGTCTTCGCGGGAGACGCGCCCGCGCGCACCGGGGTATATCCGCGAGGGGAGTGCGTTCGGGCAGCTGATGATTTCGTCGGGTGGCGGGGCGCCCTGCGCAATCGGCAGCCCGAACTGCCGGGCTTCCTCGTCCGTCAATTCGCGGTCGATACAACAATCAGCGGCGATCGTGACGAGTTCTTGCGGCGTCGACCATACCCGCCATGCAAACAGGGCGTCGGCACCGCTCAACCGCGTAATGTCCTCGAAGCGCGTGGTGCGCAGGTCGGCGGTTGCCATTGCAAGTGTCTCATCATGGAACCAAAAAACACCGACACCGGCGTCTGGGGTTTGCGCAGTAAAGGTTGCCAGCAAACCGCCGCTTTCGGCGTCCCACACACGGGTGACGCCATCGCGCCCGGTGGTGGCGAGCCGTCGCCCGGCGGTGTCGAAGGCTGCGGCGAATACCTTGCCTTCGTGCGCGAATAGCACACGGTCGGTGATGCCCGTGACCACATTCCACAGGCGCGCGGTGCCATCGCCCGAGGTGCTCACGAGGGTCTCGCCATCGTTGGACCACACCAACGCGCTAACTGGCTCCAGGTGGCCTTCGAGGGTGTGCAGCAGCGCGCCATCCACCGCATCCCAGATTTGCACGATGCGCCCGCTCGCCGTGGCGATGCGTGCCCCGTTGGGTCGGAACACAGCGCGGTCGATATTTGTGGCATCGAGGGTGAGCTTCGCATCGCCGACGGTGTCGTACACTGAGACACGCCCGTCGAAGTTCAACAAGAACGCATCGGTAGACCACGAAGCGGTGGGCACACCCTGCGTTGATAGGTTGAGATCGGCTCGAAGTTCCGATGCTCTATAATCCCACAACGTTGCGCGCCCGGGGCCGACGATCAACAAGAGGTCGAAATTGGGTGACCAGTAGGCAGCTTGCGGCACAAAACCGAATGTCGGTATGTCCATTGGCCCTTCGCCGCCGTCGTTTGGCCAAATTTGGCCGTTGCCGTCGGCATCCCACACGGCGAATAACCCACCCAGCGCCGAAATGTGGCTAATTGTCTCAAAGCCCGTGTCAAACGTTGCGATCACTTCACCAGTTGCGTAAACGACCATATCCACCGTGCTCACGTTGTCCCCAGCTATGAAGAGGAACGCGTGGCCTGGCTGTGAAATATCGGCGGGCGTTTGCAGAAGATCCGTCCTAAACGAAGCGATCGTCGGCGCGACGACACGACCGAGCACGCTTTCGGCCTGCCACACAGGCGCAATCGCCTCGATGGCGTGCGCGGCGAGGATGGGTGCGCGGTCTGGGGCACCGCCCGCGAGTTCGAGTTCGGCCTGGGCGGCGAGCGCGATGGCCTGCGAGCGGTCGCGCTGTTCGGCGACGGCGGTGGCACGGCCCCGGGCGACCTGCGCCTGAAAGGCTGCGATGTCGGCGTTGCGGTCGCTGGTGGCCTCGGCAGCGACGGCGGTTTGCGCCTGGAATTCGGCTTCGCCCTGGGCGACGGTGGCCGTGGCAGCGCTGATTTCTGCGCGGCCCTGGGCAACTGTCGCGGTACCCGCATTGGCGACGGCTGTCGCGGCGTTGTTGGCGGCGCTCGTCGCGTTGATCTCCGCGCGGCCCTGGGCAACAGTCGCGGTGCCTGCATTGGCGACGGCGGTGGCGGCGTTGTTGGCGGCCTGGCCCTGCGCAATCGTCGCGGTGACGGCATTTGCCACGGCGCGGCGCTCGCTGCGCTGGGCTGCGAAGTACAGGAGCGTGCTCGCGGCGGCGAGCACCAACGTTAACACCAGCGCGACGCTCACCCCGGCGAACAACCGGCGCAGGCGCTTTCGTTGGGCGCTGCGGCGCGCGAGGATGTACTCCGTGTGCAGTTGGGTGGGGTAGGGTTCCTTCTGGGTGCC
>CAYSVE010000786.1:0-2783 GCA_964434365.1 uncultured Anaerolineaceae bacterium
GAAGAAGATATGACCGACAAGAAACTCGTCGATGCACTTCAACAACGTGGCATTCTGCGTGATCAGATTGTATTGGCATATGAAGGTGAGCCGATTCCTGATGCAGCGCAATTTGAGTTGGACGCTTAAACAGCGGTTTTGACCATTAAAACGCTTCTACCAAGCGTTTACTGCACATTGATTCAGTAGACGAGTTTATTGGACAACCTAAGTCTCGGTTTTATGGACTTCACGTGTTTATAGTCACCTGTCTACTTCAGTGAACTTATTCGGTCATTTAAATGAACCAGCAGACACATTCAAACGATACAAGAACTTGAACTAAAAGATAGAGGTTACAAAAACTGACAAAGTGGCGAACTATGACACGTTCGCTCCCTCTACGCCAAGTAAGATCATCATATACTGTAGAAGTTGCCGGGTGTTACGCATTACATTGCTCCTTTGACATTCACATCATGCACAATCAGTCTGGCAGAAAGGTGTGGCGCGGTGAGGACAATAATGTGGCAAAAATGCGACACCGACCGATCATTAGCCAGTGTCCGCTGAACGGTCGCAAACGTAATATGTGTCCAGGGCAAGTACCAGACCGGAGCCAAACGACCTTAAAGCCGTCAAACTGTGATCTGGTAAATATTGGGAGCGGCAACAAACTGCCTCACCAGTAACGGTCGCTGGCTCGCATCTAACTTTGCCAGCACCCAGGCAAGGTTTACATAAGTGTGTTGGTTATGTGTTGTACCCGGTGCAAGATGAGCGTAGTAACTTGCATCAGATTGTTCGTTGAGAAAGAACAGAAACAAGTCGTCTTCTGATTGATTGACTACCGTCAACTGCATCTCAGCGCCTGCCGCTGTTGTTGTAACCGTTATCTGCGATAACAGGTCGCTTAGTTGTGTGCGAACCTGATGAAGTTGCCATGTCATAGGCAGATCAATCTCATCCGGCAGTGGGTCGAGAAATGGACTCCGCGCGAGATCAAAACACTCACGCCGCCCATGCCCGTAGTAGTCATCTCGTCCTGCATCTAATATCAGCGGATGGGTGGCAGAGCGGTAGTACATAATATCCTGCGGGTGGTCATCCACATGACCTGGACGCTCGCAGGAGGCGTTGGGGGCGCAGTGTGGCACGCATCCCAGCGCATGCAGCAGTTCGTGAAGCATGACAAACTCCCAGTAACCGGGATGGTTTGCATCGGATGTGAACAGATTCCCTGGACACAGGTCGCCATGCAGGTAAACTGTTCCAATCGCCCTCATCATGCTGCCATCGCCACAGATAGCATTGGGGCCATCGTAATAGACCGCGTATATCTTGTTGGGTTGATTGAACCCGCGAGACTGTAGTTCCTGGTAGATGCGGTGGGTGTTCTCGTGTATCTCAGCAGCAGTTGACGTGAGGCGCACAGAGACAACATCGGGGTGTCCGTTATAGGTGTCAATTCGTAGATGGAAACCGCCTGTCTGCTCGGCAAACCACTTGTTCCACCCTGTGATCGAAGTTGCCAGCGTCCCGTTCACATCCAGATAATGATCTGTCCCATCAGCAGGCAACACATACAGCGGTTGAATCTGAAAGCCATTCTGCTCATCCGGGCGATCAACCTGGGTGCGTTCAACCTTTGAGACCCGGATTGTGTGTGGTGCCTCGCTTGCAATTGCACGTGCTAGAAACTAGTCGCTATTCGCCCCAATCACGATCCAGGCGTGGGTTGCCCATGTCGAGACACGCCACATTTCTGCGATGGCTAAGGTGCGATAATGCTGGGGCTGTCCGGCGTAGTCGATCCAGTAAATTTCTCCGGGTTCGTCCGCGTCGTTTACGAACGTCAGCGTTGTAGCGACATCACCCCGTTGCGAGCGACTTTCCAGCTTGTATGGTGTATGGGATCGGTGTGGAGTGCATATTATGTGCTCCTTTTAATCTGTCGTTTCTGTGAACTTCATCATGCAGCATCAATCGATATAGTGCACTACACCCGCCGTCAGCAACGGCATAATCTGGTCCGCAAGTTGCTCAATAGACTCATCAGGATATCCATGTTGCCCCCAAAGCGCGACTGCTCCGAAAATTGTACCCGCTGTAAATATCGTCAGTGTTCTTGCTTCAGCTTGTGTAATGTCCAGATCGCTAGTCCATGCGAGTACCACATCAAAGATGGAGTTCTGCATTTCTGTCATGATCAGAGGAATGAGTTCATCAACTGATGTTGGCTTGCATTCACTTGATATTTTCGCCATCAAGCTGCCACTGATAAGGATCAATCTGTAAAGATTGGCGTGTGTGAAACCTGTTGCATCGCCAAGTCCTGCTACGATGTCGTGCTGCATACGATACCTGGTAGCCGTACTGAAGAGATCGTACTTGTCCGTGAAATGGGCGTAAAAAGTCGAACGATTCACCATGGCCTCTTGCGTGATATCGTTCACAGATATTTTCTGGAGTGGCTTATCCTTCATCAGTGTGAGCAGTGCCTCAATAAGATACTTTCGTGACCGCTTTATCCTCAGATCAACTGATTTTGTAGCGACGTTTTCCGACATTTTTGCGTTCCTGTTGGTTATCTAACAGATTGGGATTCTTGTTGGTTGCCCTGGATAAAACCAACAGATACAGTTTAACAGACTATAGCTATTTAACCAACATTTGTCTGTTTAAAGCGTCAAATGGAGACAATGGCCTACACGGTCTCACAAATTATCGGTGACATGTGTGAGAAGGTAACAAGGATGTTCAATCTACAAATCATTACCGTCAGCACCAGAGACAATCGCGTG
>CAYSVE010000787.1:0-2778 GCA_964434365.1 uncultured Anaerolineaceae bacterium
CGCTCGATGTATTCCAATAAAATACACGGAATCATCGCGCGGATGCCACCGCCGTCGATGGATAGCACACGTATGGTGTTGGTCATCGGTTGCCCTCTGGGTAGCTTGACATCAGCCGGTGAGGATACTGCGAAATGCCACCGCTGCCAACATGCCGAAGCCCCAGATGTAACTACCCAGCGACGGGCGCTTTTCGGCGGTAACTTCGATAAATACGAAAAACGGCAAGCTAAGCGCAGCCCCCATACCGTAAATCCAATGGACTTCGGCGGCGGGTTGTACACCAACCACAAGCAGTAGCCACACACCGATAAGCGCCTGCATCACCATCGCGCCGATGAACACATACACCGTTCGGCGCAGCAGCGGGGTCACATCTCGCTTGGCAAACACACTCAGGTAGAAGGTGACACCAAACAGCAGCAGCCCGGCGTAGACGGTCGTCCACGCCATGTGATGATGAACGGTGTGAAAAAACAAATACACGGCTTAGTCTCCGGCGGGCTGGGCCTGTGTGGCAGGGGGTCGGGCGTTCGCCGGGACATTAGTCGCCTGCTAGTAACCGAAGTAGATCAAGATCACCCCGAGCAAATCTGCCGTGTACTTGAAGGTGTCATAGTCTAAACGGATGAAGTAACCACCAATCGCAGGCAACAGACCGCCAAGCGCAATCAGCGAGTTGCCGACCACCCGATTGCGCATAATCTTCTTGTCGGCAAACAGCCGTGCAGACCAAATTGCACCGCCCACCAGCGCCAGCGTGCCCCACGCGTTCGTCACCGGGACGAAGGCGCGCACACTGCCGCTAAACGGCGGCATGATGTCATCCACCAGCGTGACTAAGTCGGTGCCTTGCGGCCACGGCTGAGGCGGTGTCAGTGGGGTGATGAACATCCAGATGAACGTCATGAGGCTGACAAGCAACAGCGCCGCGAAGATGTTCTTCGCGATGCTGCCGCGTCGGACGAGCAAGAAAATCGTGCCTTGCCCAAGCCATGCCGCCACGGCGATGGCCCCGCTCCAATACCACAGCCGGAAGAAGAAGCCGCTCCATGTGATCGCGAGCACGACCTGCGAAAACGCGCCGAAAAAGTAAAGCAACAGGCCCACACCCCACGCGAATAGGTGCGGGCGTCGTTTGCCCCACCACCGGCGCAGCACACTAAACGCCGCGACCCCGCTGATAAGGCTCATCGCGACGGAGACGAAAAAAGGAAGCGTCAGGAAGTCCATGGTGTGTTAACTCAGGAAGGTTCGTAGGTGGTTGCCCGGCGGGCGGTTGACGCGAATTTCAACGCCCATTACTCTAGAATTATAGCAAACCGTTCGCAAGATTGGCATAGACTCACCAACTGATTATGAAACGTTTCGTTGCATGGCTCGCTGTGAGTGACCTGCTGTTGATCGGCTTGTTTGGCTATGGGTACTATCTTCGACCTGGCGTTTTTGGCGTATTGGTTGCCAGCACTCATCCTGTCGAACACCGTGACGCTAATCGGTGCTTTACTCTGGCTCCGTCGCCAGCAGCGATAACTCGCGCTGATGTGCAGTGAGAACCGCGACAGCCACCCCTATTAGCACAACTGCCGGGTAGATAAGCTGGTCGATGCCGAAAAAGCCCTCGATGATGTAAAAGTAGATGAACCACGGCGGTACCCCAAACCCCAACACGAAAACCCACCAGGCCCACGCCTGCCGCCGAAATTCCGCGAGGAGCAGGTACATCAGGGGCATGAGGTAGGCAAGGGTATATGCGTGCGTTTGTGGCACAACGATGAGGCCCAGGGTGAGCATCAGCGCGGTGCCCCACAGGTAATAGCGCCGCGCGTCGAGTTTGTTGAGGTACCGCACGATAATCACCGTAGCGGCGACTGTCGACCCGTACAAAAGCAGCACACTCCACAACGGCAACCGCCCGCCGACCCAACCGAAGCTCTGGTTACTATCGGTGTAGTTCACCACATCATCGATGAAAGCCGGCTCCCAGGTGCCCACCGCCAAGTGGGTGATAAGCAAAATCAGTAGCGCCAGCCCCGCAGTAGCGCCAAGCGCACGCCACTCACGTTTCCACAGGGCCAACAGCGCCACCCCCGCCGCGATAATCGCGCCATCGGGCCGTATCGACATCCCCGCGAAGCCCAGCGCAGCCACCCACGCGCGTTGTGTCCACAGGCCCCAGGCACAAAGCAATCCGCACATCATCACGAAGGCGGGATACTGCCCAAGCAGCACATTGAGCGTCGCGTACCGATAGCCGACCAACGTCACGAGAACGGTGAGGCCCACCTGCCACACCGCCGGTCGCCAATTCGTGAGTTGTATGATGACCAGTGGCGTCGCGATGACCATCACCGCGACCAACATCACCCACAGCGGTATCGACACCGCGAAGGGCAGCAGCATAACCGGGGCGAGCACCACACAGATATGCGCCGGGTAAAAGAACTTCTGATTCACCACACCACGCGGCGTCGCGAGTTCGGCAATCGCCTTGTTGACGTCCTCACTATACGGTGACCGGCCCTCGTAAAACGCGGCACACCCCATGTAACGCGAAATCGCATCGTTCCACGGGACGTTCTGGACGATCAACATGGCAATCACGAGGGCCACAAGCCCTGCCACAACCGGGAGTGCAACGCGCATGGTGTCTCCTCGTCGACGGGTTGCGGCCAGTATAGATCAAAAAAGAACGCGGCGCAGTGTGGGGACGCTGCGCCGCAGGTGTAGGAGTATGTGCTGACCGTGTTCCAGTCATGTAGGTGGACTTGCTGCGGT
>CAYSVE010000788.1:0-2770 GCA_964434365.1 uncultured Anaerolineaceae bacterium
CGAGTAAATCGTACTTATCGACGAAATGGGCATAGAACGTCGAGCGATTGACCATCGCCCGTTCTGCGACTTCGGTTATGGAAATTTTCTGAAACGGCTTTTCCTGCATCAGGTCGCACAGCGCGTCGATAAGACTTTTTCGTGATCGCTTGATCCGCAAATCGACCGTTTTGCCCTTGCTGTTTTCCATCATTCATTACCCCTCGCCGCACCCCTACGGCGCCTCGTCATCCTTGTCGTCGGCAACTTCCGCTGCTTCCGCCGGCTCGTCGTCGGCATCACCCTTCGCCTCGATCTGCGGCGCATCGGGTCCCATCAACCCGGGCAACCGGCCATCGCCGAGTGACAGTTGCTCCGGCGGCCCTTCGATTTGCAACTCGCTGACGGTCTTCATCTGCTTTTCGAACTCGCTCAGCCACCGGCTTGCGTTCCGACGACGCTTGGTATCGCCTGCCGCTTCGAAGCCGTCGTGTGCCCGCTGCATCAGGTCGAGCGCGGCGCGGTTCTCGCCCTGCCGATGATGAATCAGCGCGAGGTAGTAGAACAGCTCCGGGCGGTTCGGCCAGAGCACCTGCGCCTTGCCGAACCACGCGCGCGCCGCGTCCCAATCGCTCGCACGGTACGCGAGCACACCCATGCCGTAGCTCGCGAGCGGGTCCGTTTTGTGGATCTTCAGCGTCCGCTCGAAGTTGGCACGCGCCTGATCTTCCACACCATCTTCCAGGTGGAAGATACCCTGCGTCGCAAGGTACTCCGGGTTATTGGGGAGCAACGCCAGCGCATAGCCGATTTCATCGAGGGCAGCGGCGAGTTTTTTGTTTTCGTAGTTCTGTATCGCCATCGCGTAGTGTTCGTCGGCCTCGTAGCGGTTGAGGCCGAACCGTTGTTGCAGAAATGCCATCGCGTTTATTCCGTAAATACTGGCAGAATTTGTTAGAGTATACGGCATCGAACCGCATGGAGACACCACATGAACGACGAATTGCGCGGCCAACTCACCACGACCTACAAACTCCCTGCTTATACACGGCTGTGGCTCACCACCGATGCCGAGGCAACCCCGTTACAGGGGCCATACGGCAAGTTCGAGTTGATGGCCCCGGCGGGCGAACTCACGTTGCGCTGGGGCGGCGAGGACGGCCCGGCCCTCGCCCACCTGCCCTGGCGCACCGATTCGCTGGACTGGGACGGTGAGGTACGCATCGGCGGCTTCGTCGATGCGATGACGATTACCACGCTACCCTCTACGCCGCATCCCATCGTGGTGATGCTCGTCGGCGGGCAACCCATCAAAGAGCGCGCGAACTTCTACCCTGGCCCGAACGCCGCCGTGCCCTACAGCCCCCCCAATTTCGAAGCCAGCCTGGCTACCGTCGACGAAACGACGACCATCTGGTTAGCCCCGTTGGATAGCCCGCTGGTCACCCTCGCCGAAAACGCCCTGCTGAACAAGCTCGGTGTGTGGCTCACCGGCCAACTCGCCGATGAGGGGTCCGTGTGGGCACAACATGTCGGCCTGCCGTTGTTGTTGGAGTCGGCAGCGACGTTCG
The DNA here is from genome assembly GCA_964434365.1 of uncultured Anaerolineaceae bacterium. Taxonomy (GTDB): domain Bacteria; phylum Chloroflexota; class Anaerolineae; order Aggregatilineales; family Phototrophicaceae; genus CAYSVE01. Next base: position 1,551 of record CAYSVE010000788.1, read on the forward strand.
CGCGGTAGCGCGAAAGATTGTGAATTTTCCTTTCGTTTCATTGACTTTGCAAATCGAAAGCCTCATAGTGATGGCATTGATGAGAGTACCCAGGTCCTATCGCGCCAATGGTCATTCATGAGACCAACTGCTACCGCCTGTACTGGCACAATGAGGCAAAATCGCGCATCGTTTTGCATGTCCTCCACCCGTGGACGTGGGATGCGGCTTTCGATGCGATTCATCGCTCCGACGCTGCGGTCGGCGCGCAGGCCCACCCGGTCTATACAATCTTCCACTTCGAACCGGGCACGGCGATCCTACCGCGCAACAGCTCCATCGATAATGTACGTCGCCTGATGACAACCACCGACCTGCAAAACGAAAAACTGGTGATTCTGGCGTTCCAGGGCACAACCTTTCGGCTTATCCTCAGCGCGATCGGCCACCGCCTCCCGGTGTGGGGCAAACTCCGTTTCGTGGCGAGCCTCGACGAGGGCCTCGCAATTGCCGACGCGCACGAGCAAAGCGGGCCACCAAGCTACGTGCAAAAGTAGCAAAGCGAAAGTACAAACATAAACCTAACTCTTATTGACCACACTTTTTCGCGCTATATACTTAAAATCGACGACGCTCGAATAGTATCCTGGCCACGTCCCTCCCATGGAAATCCACAAGACCGAAACGTACCGCCTATACTGGCAAAACCCACACAAGAACCGGCTTGTGGTCCACGTTTTGCACCCCTGGAGCTGGGACACGGCAATCGATGGCATCCTGCGGATGCGCCAGGCAATTGCCGCCCAACCCCACGATGTGTACACCATCTATCACTTCGAACCCGGTACCGCACTTATGCCAAGCAGCAACACCTCGTTGGATAACCTGCTTACCCTGCTACGGCACAACACCCCCAACGAGCCATTGATGATTATGGTGCAGCAAAACACCACCTTTCGTCTCATCTTTTCCGCAGTCGCGCGCACCTTCCCAAGTGTGGACGAAATTTCGCTTCACGACGACGTTTGAGGATGCGCTTGCGGTCGCCGCTGCACACGAAGCACAACTCGACCGGCCAGCCAGCTAGTGAGGGGGTGTTTGGGCGAACGCGATGGCTCGCCCGTTTTGTTGCGGGGCAATTACCCCTCGTAGCCGCGGCCTTCACCCGCCTCGACCGATTCCCCTTCCAGAATGGAAAGGAAATTCTCGTGCGTCATCGGGCGCGAGAACATCGGGTAATT
>CAYSVE010000789.1:0-2769 GCA_964434365.1 uncultured Anaerolineaceae bacterium
CGAACCTTGAGCGGCAATTACCGTACACTAACCTTACATTGATGTTGTGTTACACTTGCCCGATTAGGTTGGTTGGGTGCTTTGTGCTAACCTGGCCATGCACGTTGAACTTCTTCAACGAAGAACCAAGGAGAGAGACTATGTTGAAACGCCTCGTATTGTTTGCTGTTTTGTTGGCTTTGCCCCTCGCAGCCCAGGCGCAGGATGCCCCCACCGTCGAAGTGAGCGATCAGGTGTCGCTCGATGGGACGGTGCTCATCACCCGCGCCGTGAGCGATGGCCCCGGTTTCGTCGTCATCCATGCCGATAACGGCGAAGGTGCCCCCGGCCCGGTCATCGGCTTCCGTGGCATCAACAGCGGTGAGAACACCAACTTCAAGATCAACATCGACGCGACCGCAGCGACCCCGACCGTCTTCGCGATGCTGCACACCGATAGCGGCGAGGCGGGCGTTTATGAGTTCGGTACCGTCGAAGGCGCCGATGGCCCCGTACGCGATGCCGATGGCAATGTCATCACCCCGCCGCTGAACATCGACCTTATTCGCGCCTACGACCAACTTGTCGACGGTACATTTACCGCTGCGTCGGTCGTCGCGCAGGTCGATGGCTTCCTTGTGCTGCACGAAGATAACGGCGAAGGTGCCCCCGGCCCGGTCCTCGGTTTTGCGCCGGTGAGTGCCGGTACAAACCTCGATGTGGCGATCGAAGTAGAAGCCGTAACCGAAACCGTCTTCCCGATGCTGCACGTCGATACTGGTGAGGCCGGTACTTATGAGTTCGGCCAGGTAGAAGGCGCCGATGGCCCGGTCGTGGTCGATGGCGTGGTTGCGGTGATGCCCGTCGTGACGGTGCCCTCCGCCCGCGTGAGCCAGCAAATTGTCACCGATACGGTGGTTGCGGAATCCGTCGTGAGTGATGGCCCTGGCTTCCTCGTTATTCACCAGGAAAGTGGCGAAGGGTCGCCCGGCCCGGTCATCGGCTTCGCAGCCGTCGAAGCGGGCACAAACCTCGATGTTGTCATCGACGTGGACCCGGCAGGCGTGACGCCGGTTCTGTGGCCGATGCTGCATGTCGATACTGGCGAGGTTGGCACGTATGAGTTCGGCCAGGTGGAAGGCGCAGACGGCCCGGTTCGCAACAGCGCCGGGGATGTAATCACGTTCCGCACGCTCTCGGCCCCGTCGTTCACGGCGTTGGCACAGCCAGTACAGGAGAACGGCGCGATCAACATCGGGACGGTGCTGGCCGCCGATAACGGTTGGATGGTCATCCACGCCGATAACGGCGAAGGCGGCCCTGGTCCGGTCATCGGTTTTTCGCCGGTGCTGGCTGGCCTCAACGAGAACGTTGGTGTGCTGCTGACCGGCGACATGACCCCAACGGTCTTCCCGATGCTGCACGTCGATACCGGCGAACTCGGCGCGTATGAGTTCGGGCAGGTAGAAGGTGCCGACGGCCCGGTCCGGGTCGGCGATGCGGTTGTCGTGGGGCCGCTGGAAATCACCGAATAGCCTCTCTCGAAACGTCTTGGCTCCGCCCACTCTGGCGGGGCCACCCCCCCTCTGCGCGGCAGTCTCCGACGTAACAAGGCGCTGGCCATTGCGCCGCTGTACTTGCCATTGACGCCCCCGCCCCCTTGCCGATACCATACGCGCCTTGCCAGTAATCAAACCAGGCTGTAACGTGTCCGCAAGAAACAACTGGCTGGTCACCGTGGGCGCGACGTTGCTGTTGCTCATCATCATCGGCCAGCATTCCCTCAAATTTCGCCAGCCTTACTTCGAAAGCTACCGACAGGACGAAGCGTGGGCCGTCCATAACGCGATTGTGCGCGACGCGCGGGGCATGGTGGCCTGGTCTGCGATTAATGTACACCCGCCGGGGTGGCGATTATCGATCAATGCCTGGGTGGATGCCTTCGGCCACCACGAGCGCATTACGCGGTACGCGTCGACGCTGTGGACGGTGTTGGGTCTGGCGTGTTTGTTTCGGCTGGGTACCGATTTACTGGATCGCCGTACGGCGCTAATGGCCGTGATTCTGCTTGGTTTCCTGCCGATCTTCAGCTATTACAGCCACGAAACGCGCCCCTACGCCGCCCTCACTGCGCTTACATCGGCATCGTATTTGTTCTTCTGGCGTTGGCTTGTGATCGGCAAGCGTGTTTACACCTGGGCCTATGTGCTCACCGGCATCACGATGGTATACATGCACCTGTTCGGCGTGTATGTGATCCTGGCTCAGGCTGTGATGCTACCGATCATCGCCCGATGGGATGCCCTGCGCTACCTTCGTGCCTTTGGGTTGTTCGCGGCGGTGGGGCTGGCGTTCACTTTGGGGTGGGGCCTGCCAGGTTTGCATACCATTCTGGTCGCGCGGCCCGGTGGCATCGCCCACGGCACCGAGACAACACTCCGCAATATCATCGACGTGATGACCTTTCACTTTAGCACCTCCCCGGTGGGCCTTGGGGTGGTGCTTGGGCTGGCCGCGCCGTTTATCGCGTTGCCGCCGGCTGCCGCTGCCCCGCTCCGCAGCCACGCCCGAAAGCGGTTTTTGCTGGCAGCCGTCATGGCTCCTTTGGTGCTTGCATGGATAGTGAATATACAAATCATCCACGTTACCGCGCGTAACCTGATGATCGTGCTGCCGCCAATGGCGATCCTCGCGGCGGCGGTGCTACGCGTTAGCCCGGCGCCACTTACGCTCGCCATCCTGGCGATGATTAGCTTGCAGGCATTCACGGACTACGACGCTTACGGGTCG
>CAYSVE010000790.1:0-2763 GCA_964434365.1 uncultured Anaerolineaceae bacterium
GTGTATTGGGCAACGGTATGGTCGTAAACCCGGTGAACTTGCTCAACGAGATCGAGCGGTTGCGCGGGCAAGGCGTCGACATCACGCCGGAGCGGCTTCGCCTGAGTACGCGCGCGCACATCATCACCCCGGCGCACATCGCGCTCGACGGCGCGAGCGAACGCGCCCGTGGCGACGAAAAAATCGGCACGACGCTGCGCGGCATCGGCCCGGCCTACATGGATAAAACCGGGCGCAAGGGGGTTCGTGCGGGGCAACTGCACGATGTCGAAGCCTTCGGGGAGGCACTGAATGCGCAGATCGCCGCGGCCAACGAGACGCTCGCAGGCTACGGCCTGGAACCGCTCGACGCGGACGCCGTGACGGTCGATTACCTCAACGCGGCGGAGAAGTTGCGCCCCTACTTGCAGGATACCTCGCTGTACCTGTACGAGCGGCTGCGCGACGGCGCAACGGTACTCGCTGAAGGCGCGCAGGGCACCCTGCTCGATATCGACCATGGCAGCTACCCCTTCGTGACGAGTTCCTCGCCGACGGCGGGCGGCGCGCTCACTGGCCTTGGGCTTGGCCCCAAACACGTCGACCGGGTGCTCGGTGTGGCGAAGGCCTTCAGCACGCGCGTGGGGTCTGGCCCTATGCCCACCGAACTCGACGGGCCGATTGCCGACCATCTGCGCGGCACCGGTGCGAACTTCTGGGACGAGTTCGGCACGACCACCGGCAGGCCACGACGCTGCGGCTGGCTCGACCTCGTCATGCTGCGCTATGCGGCGCACATCAATGGCTTTACCGATATGTTGCTGACCAAGCTCGATATACTCACCGGCTTCGATGAACTGAAGCTGTGCGTCGCCTACGAAATCGACGGCGCGCGTGTCGAATTCCCGCCGAGCACGGTCGAGGCCATCGAGCGCGCGACGCCAGTTTATGAGACGATGCCCGGCTGGGCCGAAGATATCGGCGCGGCGCGCGTCGGCGCGGACCTGCCAGCCGCAGCCCGTAACTACATCGCGCGGGTGGCGGCACTGTGCGAGGTGCCCGTGCACACCGTCAGCGTCGGGCCAGAGCGCGATCAGTTGGTGCAGTTAGGCTAAGGGATGTCCACCGAGTACACCTATTCCCACGAGGCCCCTACTGGCAAAGAAGCGCCGGAGCGGGTTGTTTCGCTGGTGCCGAGCATGACCGAGACGCTGTTCGACATCGGCGTGGGCGAGCACGTCGTCGGTGTGACGGACTTCTGCCGCTACCCCGAGGGGCCGGTGGCCGAAAAAGAGCGCGTCGGCGGCACGAAAACGCCCAACCTGCGCAAAATCCTCAAGCTGAAGCCGGACCTTGTCATCGCGAACCAGGAGGAGAACCGCAAAGAGGATATCGACAAGCTTATCGAGCGGGGCATCAAGGTGTGGGTGACGTATCCGCGCTCCGTCCGTGCGGCGATGAACCTCATCTGGGATACGCTGCACGTCTTCCACATCGAAGACCGCATGATGTACGAGCGCATCAACCTCATCGAACGCCAGGTGGATTGGATCGGCGGCATCTCCGAAGCCGAAGAGGATGAGGTGTGCAAGGTGTTCGTGGCCGTGTGGAAGGACCCCCTCATGACCGCCAACGCCGATACGTACATCAGTAACCTGGTGAAGGTGTGCGGTGGTACGAACGTCTTCGCCGAAAAAACCGAACGGTACCCCAGGGTGACGCTCGATGAGGTGACCGCAGCAAAGCCCGAGGTCATTTTGTTACCTGCGGGCGACCACGGCTTCGAAGACGACGACCTGCAAACCTTCGATGCGCTGGATGTGCCCGCGAGTGACAACGCTCACATATATCTTGTTGACGAGACGGTTTTATCGTGGCATGGTACACGGATTAGTAAGGCTTTATCGTTACTACCGGATGTTATGTGCCATGAGTCATGAATCGATTTCCGACCTCATAAATATTGTTGTCCACGACCTGAAAACACCGATTTCGTCGGCGCGTGGGTTTATCGACCTGGCGAAAAACACCGGGACGCTGGACGAAAAGCAACGACAATACCTCGAGCGCGCCATGCACGCCCTGGGCCGCATGGAAGGTATGGTTTCGGATATGCTGGAGATGGCCCGCATCGATAGCAAAGAACAGTTCGACAATGCGCCATGCGCCATGCGCGTGATCCTCACCGAGGTCCTGCCCGTGCTCGAAGACTACGCCGACCAACGTGAGGTGAGCATCCACGTGGACGTTGGCGAAAACCTGCACACGGTGTGGGGCGAACCGGCGCTGCTCAACAAGGTGATGTTCAACTTGCTGGGCAACGCCATCAAATACAACCGGCGTGGCGGCGATGTGTACGTGACGATTGCTAACGATGGCGACAGTGTGCGGGTTTCCATTCGCGATACCGGCATCGGCATCCCGCCCGATGACGTACCGCACGTGTTCGACCGCTTCTACCGCTCGAAGCTGGGTAAGGAACTTCGTATCGAAGGGACGGGCCTGGGCCTGGCGATCGTGAACACCATTGTCGAACGGCACCACGGTCATATTTCGGTGACCAGTGTGCTGGATGAAGGCTCCGAGTTTGTAATGGTGCTGCCCGGTGGACTCATCACGAGCGAGGGCGAACAACCGGTCGTCCACGATGGGCACAACCAGATGAGCGAAGGCTCGGGGCGTACCATGTTCGATGAACCGAACGCCTCCGGCGAAGTGCCCGATTCCGTCGATGATAATTTGCAGGAGGCGCGTCATAGCGGGGCCGATGGCGAAAGCGCCGAA
>CAYSVE010000791.1:0-2763 GCA_964434365.1 uncultured Anaerolineaceae bacterium
CTTGCCCATGGGCAGGGGCGGTTGCGCTTGAGCGGGACGATCTACCGGCGGCTGCTGCCCCTACTAAACGGTGCGCACACCGTCGAGCAAGTTGTCGCTGCACTCGGTGACGTGTGGCCACGTCGCGAGGTGCTGGAAAGCATCTTTGCGCTGCACGAGCGCGCACTCCTCGATGAAGCGCCCCCCACCAACCGTGCCCACGAGGCCGCTTACGCCCATCACCAGGGGATGACCGCCAGCGACCTCGCCGACATGCCGAAAAGTGTGCGCGTCCGCCTCGTTGATTTCAGCAGCGCGGATAGCGCGCCACTCGTGGCGAACTTGCGGGCGGAGGGCATCCGCGCGTTGGATTACCCGCCGAACGGCCCCAACCTCATCGCGCTTGTCGACGACTACCGCGACCCACGCCTGCGCGCCTTCGACGAATACCTGCGCGAGATCGGCACGACCTGGCTTATTGCCAAACCCGCCGACGCGACGGTATGGGTCGGCCCCTTATTCGACCCCCACACCTCGCCGTGCTGGAACTGCCTTGCGACCACGCTGTACACACTGAGCAAAGCGAAGCCGCCCCAAACGCCGAATGCGTACACCGACCTCACGCTTAAGTTAGCGTACGCCGCGCTCACGCCGATCGTGTTGCGCTGGCTGCATGGCAACGCAGACGCGCGTTTGCGCGATCACATTTTGGCGTTGGATACCGTTTCGATGGAGGCAACGTGGCATCGGCTGCGAAGCGCCGCCTCGTGTGACGTTTGCGGCTATACGCCTGCGCCCGTTCCCCAAAAAATCGCGCTGGAGCCGCGCCCGAAAACAGGTTTCGCCGAGGCCGGTCACCGAAGCCTCGACGCCGCCGATTTCCTCGACGCGTACGCGCACCTTAGCGACCCCGTGATGGGCATCATCGACGGGATGCACCGCGTGGGGGCGCACCCGCTGGTACACATCTACAGCGCGGGCACGCTCACCCCACCGACCGATACGCCCGTCCCACGCGCGCGTGATCTGATTCAAGCGGCAGGGAAGGGCCGCACCGCGACGCTCGCGAAGGCGAGCGCGCTCGGTGAAGCGGCAGAGCGCTTTTCGTCCATTGCCGACGGCACCGAGGACGTGCTGGTTGGCACGTACAACGAATTGCGCGACCGCGCGATACCCCCCAACACGTTGACCCTCTACAGCGTGCGCCAGCTTGGCAGTACACCCGGCCCCGATGAGCAGCCGCTCCCCGTACCGTTCGACCCCGCAACCCCGATTCCGTGGTGCGAGGTGATGTCGCTCGTCACTGCCCAGGCGTGCCTCGTGCCTGCGGCCTATTGCTACCTGCGCTACGACATGGGCCAGCCCACGCGCGTGTGCATCGGCGATACGAACGGCAACGCCGCCGGGGCGACGGTCGAGGAGGCAATCCTCAATGGCTTGTTCGAACTCGTGGAGCGCGATAGCGTGGGTATCTGGTGGTATAACGCCGTGCAACGCCCCTGCGCCGAACTTGCGCCGGGGGTGCTGCCCTACGCCGACGCGATGCGCACCTTCTACGAGGCGCACGGGCGCGACCTGACCCTGCTCGACCTCACGACCGACCTCGGCATTCCGGTGATGGCGGCGGTTTCGGCGCGGAAGAACGCCCCGCAGCAGGACATCATCATGGGGTATGGGTGCCACATCGACCCCGTGTATGCTGCGCAGCGCGCCCTCACCGAGTTAAATCAGTCGCTTATCGCAGTGTGGAGCCGCACCCTGTTCGACAACACCGACGCTTTCAACACTTCCAACCGCCGCGCGATTGCGTGGTGGGAAAACGCCACCCTCGATGAGAACCCGCACCTCGTACCCAACGGCCAAACGGACATCGCCTCCGGCGTACAGCGCCCGGACATGCTCGCGGATTTGGAATGGTGCATCGAGCGCTTCCGGTCGCTTGGCCTGGATATTCTCGTGCGGAACCTCACACGCCCGGTGGTGGCGATGCCCGTCGTCAAGGTGATGTCGCCTGGCCTGCGCCACATGCGCCCGCGATTTGCGCCGGGGCGCTTGTATACGGTGCCTGTCGCGCTTGGCTGGCGCAATGCACCTCTCGCCGAAGCCGACCTCAACCCGACCCCGCTTTACACGGCGTGAACGATGCTCATCGTTCGCATCGAGGCCCCCGACATCACCCCACCCGACGACGCGATGATCCGCGCGATGCTTTCCGCCGGGGTGGCCTACGACCGCGTAACCGACTCCGCCACGGCGACGGACTTCCTCGTAGGGTGTTTGCGCGATACTCGGCGCATCGGCAGCATCGTCTTCGAGCTGACGGTGGATGAGCGCCTCGTTGCGCGCCTCATCCCCACGTCACCTCATTTTCGCGTCGTCGACGGCGACCTGCCGCGCACCGACGTGCAATTGTCGCGGTTTGCGCTCCTACGCCGGGTGAATCGCCACTTCCTCGCAGAGCGCGCGACCGGCTTCGCGGCGCTGGAAATCCATGATGGGTCTGTGCATAGCTTGCTCACCCATCTGCTCGAACAGGCCCCGCTCCGTGAGAATCTTGCGGCGTGATCAAAAATAATCGATGACGATGCCGACTACCTCGCGCGAATGCTCTGGTCGGCTGGCCTCATCGAAATCGGTGACGCCGAGCCTTCCACAGCCGATTTGTGGACCTTTCACGATTACACCTTCCATCACTACAGCCGGTTTGGTGCGGTGACGAACCTCGAAGACGCGCGCCATCGGCACGCGCCGGAATCGGCCCTTTTTTCTGCACGTTACGCAGGG
>CAYSVE010000792.1:0-2757 GCA_964434365.1 uncultured Anaerolineaceae bacterium
ACACCGGCCTAACGCATGATGACGGTTTTTGGTGGGGATGACAACGCTAAAGGTAGGGTGGTTTGGTGCGGCAGGTTGCATTATTTTCCAGTGTGATTGGATGGATTTAGGGCGTGCGGTCTAAATCATAGCCATAACGCTGCATGATGGTACCAGCGATGGCCTGAATAGACGCAATATCTTCGCCGGGCAACTCGCCATGATATTTACCGACACTGCTTGCCCGAATGGACGAAACATTGAAGCCCTTGGGGTCCACACCGAGGTAATCACCGATAGTCTGAAACGTGCTGTCTGGCTTGTCGATCATATCCTCGTAGCGAATCGCGCAAAGGTCGTCGGCCAGTCTCTCGATGCTATGCATCACCGTAACCCAACGCTCTGCAATTTTACCTGCTGTGTTCATACGTTGCGTCCATGGTTGGCCTGCCCAATCGGTATGCACTTTGTGGAGCGTAGAATTGGCTACGTCACGTGGGTCTCGGTATATCACAATACGCTTCAAATGCGGAATTGCGGCATACCGGTCTAGACGAAATACATAGGTGGGCCATTTATCCCCGACAACTTTTGCATCGGGGAACATCGTCTTTAGCCCACGTTCGACTGTGCCGACATCGACAATGTTCGATTGCGATTGCTGAATAGCACGAACGTAGCGCCAGCCGAACCAAAAGTTATCAAGTATCGCCACGGGCGACTGTATCGGTCGAATTCTCCATTTACCCCGGATCAGCTTGCACCGGTCGATAATATGACGCCTGTAGGATGCATAGGGTTGGTCAAATTTATTGAGGTTGCCAAACTCAAACGTCAACGCGATATCGGGGTGGGTGTTACAAAGCTTGTGGAGTAGGCTTGTTCCCGACCTTTGATGGCCGCATAGCATCAGCAACGTCATTGGTTTTCATGCATCCTTTGTCGTTTCGCAGTCAATGTGGTAGCTACGCCTCCACGAATCCCATCTGAACGCGGTACAGACCGTAGAGTTGTGCATAACGCCCACCAACTTCCAACAGTTCATCGTGAGTGCCCATTTCCGCAACCTGCCCCTCGTGCAATACAACAATGCGATCGGCCATGCTTACGGTAGAAAAACGATGCGAGATCAGTATCGTCGTACGCCCTTTGGCTAAGTTTTTGAACCTAAGGAACAATTCATACTCGGCACGAGCGTCGAGGTTGGAAGTGGGTTCGTCGAGGATGAGCAACCGCCCACTGCGCAATAGCGCACGGGCAATGGCGATTTTCTGCCACTGCCCCCCCGATAGATCGTACTCGCCAAATCGACGGCCAAGCATCGTATCGAGGCCATCCGGCATGCTGTCTATGAGGCTGCGGATGCCTGCGGCGTCGACAACCGCTTCGACATCGGCCCGTGAGGAAAGGTGTTCCCAATCGCCAAACGCTATATTCTCGAAAGCGGTGGCCTCGTATCGGTTGAACCCTTGCATCACGAAGGAAATTTGCCGTTGGTAGGATGCCTTGGGAAACTCAAGGTAGTTTTTACCATCGACGTAAATGGTTCCTTGCGTTGGCTCGTACAGGTGCGTCAGCAACTTGACCAGGGTTGTTTTTCCGGCACCGTTTTCGCCGACCAACGCAATCGTTTCGCCTTCGCGAATATGTAGTGACAGGTCGTCGATCACCAGTTGCTTCGACCCCGGGTATTTGAAGGACAAGTGCTCGATGCGAATGTCCCCTCGAATTGGGTGTCCCTCACCGGTTTCGCGTACCTCATGTGTGGGGGAAAGGTTAAGAAAACGCTGCAAGTTGGTCGTGAATAGCGTCTCCTCAAGCGCGTTGCTCGCCGAATTTGTGACCGTACCCAATGCTCCCTGTAGGCGCCCCGTCACTGCAACGAAGAGGGCAATATCGCCAACCGTTAAAGCCGATGACACAACGAGCGAGATGACCCGCAGAAGTAGCGCGTACATCGCTGTAATAAGCACTACTGAGAAGACCAACGACGCCGCAACTTCGATGACATATAGGCGGCGGTCTTCCTGGATGAACTGAGAAATTAGCTTACGGAAACGCTCTCCCAACAGCCCCTCAATTTGCAGCAGACGTAGCTCGGGGATCGAATTGCGGCTGGTGAGGAGCGAGGTAAAATAATTGCTCCACCGCCGTTTCGTTGCCCGATCATAGTCGACATCGAATCGCCGACGGGCAAGCGACCACCGGAAAACCATGTAGGGCAGCACCATAGGCACGAGCACAAACGCGGCGATCGGCTCGATAAATGCCAGCAAGCTTACCAGCGAGACCACTTGAACCAGCGCACTCGCTGTGTTGATGAGACGTTGGAAGGAGTTCTTGAAACGAATAGCTATGTTCGACTGCGTCCGCTGGGCCATATCCTGCACGTCAGGGTCTTCGAAGTACATGATTTCTAGTGACGCCGCGCGTTCCAGGATGTCCGAATTGACCTTCAGTTGTAGGTGGTCCCCCAGTAAGTGTAGTAGCAGTTGATCAATCGCGTTGAGTATTTGGCGGAACAGCGCAATTCCCAACCCCGCCGCCAACCATCGATAGATCAGCCCGTAGTCTGGGTCCGGTGTGTCGACCAGCGCTACCGCAGCATTGATGAGTTCACGCCCCACCCACGCAATCGCAGCCGGGGTTAAACTAATGAGCAACGCCGTTGCGCACAGCGCGATGAGCAGCCACCGGTTCATCGCCCACATGTAGCCCATCGCCCACCGAACCTGTGCGAAGAATTCGGACAAACGGAGCGGTCTTGTCATTCGTCGA
>CAYSVE010000793.1:0-2744 GCA_964434365.1 uncultured Anaerolineaceae bacterium
CGGTGGCGAGGCGGCCAGCGCGCCCCCACCCGCAAACACGGTCGTGTCGTCGTCGCTGAGCAAATCCGCGATCAGCGAGAGCCGAAGCGCGACCCCTTCTAGCGCAGCCTGTACAATGTCCGTAGGGGTGGATGAACTGCGCAGACCGACAAGGCTTCCCGTCGCATGGGTGGCCCAACCGGGCGCCCGTTCCCCTGCCATCAACGGCAAAAATGTCAGGCCGTGGCCGTCCGGCGTCGCACGTTCCAGCACTGCATTCACCTCTGCCGGGTCGTCCGGCAGGCGAAACGTCTGCGCAAGCCACTCGAACACGCCGCCGCCCTCGGTGGTTGCACCACCCGTCAGGTGATGCGCCGCATCGACCCGGTACGACCACAGCCCATTGGGCACATGTGGCGGGTCACCATCGGAGACGACCCGTAGAGCGGCTGTCGTGCCCACGGTGAGCGCCATTTGCCCCACGCCAACCGCACCCGAGCCAATATTCGCGGCTGCACCATCGCCCACAGCCAGGAAAAACGATACGTTGGCCAGTTTGGGCCATCGCTTACAGCCAACCTGTGCAGCGCTGTAATCCGCCAATGGATTCAGCATATCCGCGCTCATGCCGAGTGTGTCCAGCCATTCGGCATCCCAGATGAGCGTGTCGCGATGCAGCAAACCGCTCCACGACGCGACCGAGTAGCTACCAGGGCAGTTTGCGTCGAACCAATGTCGATACAGGTAGGTGCCGAGGTCCACCCACTGAAACACGCGCTCGAATGCCTGCGGTTGGGTGCGCTTTAGCCAGTGAAAGCGGGCCGGGAGGTAAGCCGTATGCAAAATGCACCCCGTCCGCTGATGGGCCGCACCAACATCGACCAGGCCGCGCATCGTAAGCACATCGTTTGCGCTACGCGAATCGGCGTAGGTGAAGACGGGTGTAAGCGCGGCATTTTTTGCGTCTACGCCAACGATGTTGCCGACGAAGGTCGCCATGCCCACACCGCGAATGCCCGTGGCGGCATCGTGTTGAAGCACCTCATCGATGCAGGCTTCGGTGAAGGTACGCAGATGATCGGCATCGGCGGTGGCTGCCCCATCGTTGCGCACATCGAAGCTGTGTTTACGACTTGCGACCGCACCCTCGATCGGCTCGGCACGTTCATCGACAAGTAGCGCGCGCGTCGACGAACTCCCCACGTCGATCACGAGGATTGTCATCGGGGCTTCACCCGGTAGAGCATCTCACCAGCTTTCGGTACAAAAAGCACATCATCGCGGTCGCGCCACGCTTCTGGGTCGATGCTTGCCGGGTCCATGTAGCGTAAGGCGAGGGCTTCGGTTTCTTTGCGGCTAATTTTGCTCGCCAACGTCACCTCGATGCGCGGACGCTCTGCGCCGTTTGCCCAGGTGCCGCTTCCGCGCAGATGGGTGCTGTGGGCGAGCACACCTGAGGGGATGTGCCTGAACTTTTCCCATTGATTGAGAAAGTACGGCAGCGTGTGATAGCCAATTTCGTAGATGTACTTGCCGTGGACATGGCTCACCACATCGAGGTGTGGCGCGTAGACGATGACTACACCCCCGTCAGCAATGGACGGGTCGAGTTTGTACATGGCCATTGCGCCGGACCACAGTTCGTCGTACATCGGCGGTGCCCAACTGAGCACACGCTGCACCGGCTCATCGAGCCAGATGATGTGCCGCTGCGACGACAAATCCGCCGCTGCGCGCCACGCCTCTAGATGGTCGCCGATAAACATTCCAGCGAGGTCGTCCTTCACGACGACCAGCGCGATCAGCGTGATGGGGGTGGGGACGCACGCCGCCGCCGCGTGAATCATATCGCGCACGGGCGTTTCCTTCACACCGATGATGTTGAGCACGGCCATGAGCGCACCCAACCAATGCGTTGTGTTGATCATCTCTGGCCCAGAGATGCCAGGGAAAAGGTACTTCGCGCCGCCGCTAAAACCGACGACCTCATGTGGGAAGGTTGGCCCAAGGATGATCACGTGGTCGTAATCTAGCACGGCCTTATTGATGCGTATCGGTACATCACCGCCCATCGAGTCGTGCCAGTTATCACCCGCGAGGCCCTGTACCTGCTCTCGTGAGAGCGTGCCGATTTCGGCGAGGGTATCGGGGTGTTCCCAGGCATGGTTGAGCAGGCCGATAGGGTTGTAGGTGCTCGTCTTTTCCTCTGCGCTGAGGCCCACCAGCCGCAACAGGGCGTCAGCGTCGAGTGGGGGATGGGTGCCCAGCGCCACCATAAAGTCGAGTTGTTTGGATGCGCCCAGTGTGTTCACCATCGCGCGGAACAGCATCGGCAGGGGGAGCGTCCGCGTGTGGTCTGGGATGAGCACGAGCACCTTCGCACCGTCGTATGTGTTGCCAAGCCCCTGCGCGAGTGTGTTGCGAACCGTCTCCTCGCTGAGCGCTTCGCCCGCGGGGGCCGTGACCTGTGCAGAAATGGTCATCGCTACACCCCACTGAACGCGCTAAAACCGCCATCGATGGGCACCACGATGCCCGTTACGAACTTGGCCGCGTCGGAGCAAAGCCACACCAGCGTACCCACAACCTCGTCGAGTTCACCGAAGCGGCCCATCGGCGTGTTGTCGATAATCGTTTGGCCGCGCGCACTCAGTTCGCCCGTGTCCTTGTCGAAGAGCTAAAAGCGATTCTGTTGCCCGATGAAGAAGCCCGGCGCAATCGCATTCACCCGGAAGCCCTCGCCGTACTCTTTGGCCATGCTCACA
>CAYSVE010000794.1:0-2733 GCA_964434365.1 uncultured Anaerolineaceae bacterium
GCGTGACGATCCAACCGGCGATACTGCCATCCTTCGGCACGCTGATGCGTTCCATCTCGTGCGGTTTGATGTTCGAGGCGTACTCGAAGCGCAGTTCGCCGCTGAGCGAGTCTATCAGCAAAATCGATGCGGCTTCGACGTTTGTGAGTTCCTTCGCCGCGTCGATAATCGACTTCAGCAGCGCGCGCAGGTCGAGCGTGGAGTTCAAGCGCTGGCTAATGGCAATCAGCTTCTCGTAGCGCTCCAGAAGGCGGGTTCTATCGACAAGTTCGGTCATAAAAGCTTTTCCAGTCGTTCTACGATTCGCGGTAGGACGTGCGTGACATCAGCATGGATTACCACATCGGCAGCACCATCGGCGGGTGTCGGTTCCAAGTTCAGTATCACGAGGCGTGCACCATGTCTGATCGCCTCGAACGGCACCTTGTTGGCCGGTTCCACGCGCAACGATGACCCGACGACGATGAGTAAGTCGGCCTCACGAGTGAGCCGCCGCGCCGCCTGATACGCCGCATACGGTAATTCCTCACCGAATAATATCACGTCTGGCTTCAATGTCCCGCCACAATTTGTGCAGGGGGGGGCAGTGCCGTCGTCGATAATTTGCGCGATGATAGCATCGTCGATGGGTGTGCTCGCGAAGCACGTAGTGCACGTCGCGGTGCGCATATGGCCGTGCAGCTCGTACACGGGGTCGTTACCGGCGGCGGTGTGCAGGCCGTCGATGTTTTGGGTGATGATGCCACGCAATTTGCCCAGGGTTTGCAGCCGAGCCAGCACAAGGTGGGCCGCGTTGGGCGTCGCTTCGGTGATGCCACGCGCCAGCGGGCGTACCCAGTTGTAAAACGCGGTCGGGTCTGCGCGGAAGCCGGGCAAGCTCGCGACCCGCATCGGGTCCGCTTTTTCCCACAGGCCGCTCGTGGGGCTGCGAAAATCGGGGATGCCCGAGCCGGTGCTTACACCTGCCCCGGTAAACGCAACAGCCGACTGTGCGTCGAAAAGCAGTTCGGCTGTGCGTTGTATCTTCGAGTTTTCGCTTGTCATGACCTAACCGACGGGACGCGGCGGACGACCCTTGAAGTCTTCGGCCAGCTTGGTGAGCTGGCTGGAGGTAATCGCGTTCGGGCGGAACAGTACCATCGGCACCCCGGCCTCGTTAGCCTGGAAGGCGAGTTCGGGCGCAGCCGAAATAATCGCCTTGATCTCCTGGCCCAGCGCTTGTTCGATCTCCTGCCAGGAGGTTTGCAGGCTGCTCTGCGCACGGCTGACGATCACGATGTTCATCTTCGCGCGCGCTACACCCTCACCTTCGATCACCGAGAACAGTTCGCGCGTCATGTCGAGCGCGATGCGCGACGGCTCCACCACGATGATGAGGCGGTCGACTTCCTTAATGAGGCGGCTGTTGAACGGCGTGAGGCCCGCACCCAGGTCGTAGATAGCCGGGTTCGCCAGTGTCTTCACTGTTTTGGCAATTTGGACAGCGTTTTCGGGCGCATACTGGTTCATGCCCTCGCTTGGGCGCGCCGATGACAGCAACAATCGCAGGCCAGATTGGTGCGTAATCACCTGTGCGCCGACCGTATCCGCGTCGATGTTACCATTCGGCTGGTCCAGCAATTTCGCCATCCCGCGAGACTGCGCGTGCCCGAGCATCAACCCGAGGCTGCCGAACCCGGGGCGGAAGTCGGCCACGATAGGGTTATCACCCGCCTGTAGCATGGCCGCACCGAGGTTCATCGCGACCGTCGTCGTGCCGACCCCACCCTTCGCGCCCAACACGCCAATCGTCGCATTCTGGTTGATCTTCGCGATCTTTTGCTTACCGGCGTTGCGCGCCAAAATCGCCTTCACGCGGGAGGCAAGCTACGCCGGGTGGGTGGGCTTCGTCAGGTAATCATCGGCACAAGCCTCGAAACCCTGCACCTTATCGTCGATGAGTGTTTTGGCCGTAAACATGATGATGGGGATAGCGCGGGTTTCCTCGTTAAGGCGCAGCCGACGGCACACTTCGTAACCGTCCATGTCTGGCATCATCACGTCGAGGATAATAAGGCTCGGTTTTTCGCTGGCTGCCTTCGTTAGGGCCTGGTTGCCGGCATTTGCGGCCACCACCTCGTAGCCGTGCCGTTGCAACATGAGGCCAATGAGCTTGAGGCTATCGATGTCGTCGTCAACAATTAGTATCTTATCAGCCAAGTCAAAACGTCCCAGCGATCAACATAAAACACGTTAACGCAGTGTAGCATGAAAGAAAATGCCGTGCAAGCACGGGGGGGCGCTTTGTGTTTGAGCTTCGTTAAGATTTCGGTGTCTTGCGGCGAGGAGGGTTCTGTGGTATATTTGTCCGTATCGCTCACGGTCGTAGTGAGGTAGGTACCATGCAGGTCAATACGGGCCAAGATCCCCTCAAGGCGGTACACCATGTGTTGCAGCGTGTTTCTGCCGAAACCGACCTGGACAAGCGTGCAACGATTGTTTTGCAGGCGCTCCAGGAGAATACGCAGGCTGCCGGGGTGTGCCTTACCCTTGCCGATACCCCGCCCGTCCACATCCCATTGGGTAACAAAACCTTGTGGACGGATGAAGTCCCCAAACTGCTCGCGGGGACAGTGGACCTGCCCGCAGAGCCGACGATGAAGCCCACCTTACCCGCTGATCTCAGCGTCGCGGCCAAAACGTGGGCTACTGCCCGCCCCGGCGATGGCGGGCTGGTGTGTATCTGGTTCGACG
>CAYSVE010000795.1:0-2730 GCA_964434365.1 uncultured Anaerolineaceae bacterium
CTACGAGCAACCCTACGACGGCGATAGCTACGGCTACGAGCAACCCTACGACGGCGATAGCTACGGCTACGAGCAACCCTACGACGGCAGCGATGATTACTATCAGCCGGATTACGGCTATAGCAATGACGACTACCAGGAACCCTACTACCCAGACCAGGGGTACGAGGAGCAGGGTGGCTACTACGAATCACCCGATTACTATGTGGAGCCTTATAGCAGTAACGACTACTACGAACCCGACTACAGCGACAGCTACCAGCCAGACTACGGTAGCGGCGACTACTACGCACCCGACTACGGCGGCGGTTACTATGAGGAGTACCCCAACGAGTACGAATACGACGTGGAGTACGACGACGAGTACTAATTTTAGCCGTACCCGTTGATGCGGTATCTGTGGGGCAGCCACAAGCCAGGCTGCCCCGTTTGCTATGAGGCAGTTTGCAAAGGCCCGGTTTTTGAGCGGCTGTTTTTCAATTGCTTAGTTATGGCGTTACAATGTGTGTAGGTGGAATTGCAGCTCATTGTGAGGAGGGAAGGCCAATGCACATGCTTGGCATCGACATCGGCGGCTCTGGCATCAAGGGGGCGCTGGTAGATATTGCAACCGGGGAACTCGTCGCGGATCGCCACCGCATCGATACCCCCCAACCTGCGACGCCCGACGCTGTGGCCGATGTCGTCGCGCAAATTGTCGATCACTTCGACTACAAGGGGCCGGTAGGGTGCACCTTCCCGGCGGTTGTCAAAAATGGCGTGACGATGACCGCCGCCAACGTCGATGATGCGTGGATCGGCATCGACGCGCAAGGCTTGCTGGAAGACCGCACCGGCTGCTACGTTACGCTCATCAACGATGCTGACGCCGCAGGCATCGCCGAGTTTACCTTCGGGGCGGGCATGGGCCACAAGGGTACCGTCGTCGTGTTGACGTTCGGCACGGGCATCGGCAGCGCGGTCTTCCTCGACGGCAAGTTGATGCCCAACACCGAGTTCGGGCACTTCGAGCTGAAAGGGCGCGAGGCCGAACACTATGCCGCCGATAGCGCCCGCAAACGGGACGAACTGAGTTGGAAGAAGTGGGCCAAACGCGTGACGCGCTACCTCAACGCGGTGGACCTG
Organism: uncultured Anaerolineaceae bacterium; assembly: GCA_964434365.1. Classification (GTDB taxonomy): domain Bacteria; phylum Chloroflexota; class Anaerolineae; order Aggregatilineales; family Phototrophicaceae; genus CAYSVE01. Next base: position 1,126 of record CAYSVE010000795.1, read on the forward strand.
ATGCTGTCGCCAGACCTGTTCATCATCGGCGGCGGGGTGAGCAAAAAACACGAGAAGTTCTTCCCATTGCTCAAGGTGGATACCCCCCTCGTCCCGGCGCTGTTGCGAAATAACGCGGGCATCATCGGGGCGGCGTTGGCAGCCGCACAAACGACCCACGCGTCGCCAGAGGCGGCAGATTAGCCAAAAACATACGGGCCGACATTATCGTCGACCCGTATGATCCGTTCATTGCTGTGGGTTAGGCCGAAGCGACTACTCTTCCTCGACCTCGATGTTGACCTTCTGCTTGCCCGCAGGGGCGGCGGGGGCTTCCTCGCCGTCCGGCAGTTCGCGCACAATTTCGATGCGGACGCGGGCGACCAGGGCGGCAATGGCACCCAGCGCGGCCAGCCACCACGCGGCCAGCGTAATCGCACCACCGATGACGGCACCGGTCGTTACAGACATTTCCATCATCACCTTGTCGTCTGGGGCGCGGATGATGATGCGGCGGACGTTGCCCTCGGCCACGAGTTCCTTCACGCGGTCGACAAGCTGATTGCCAGCCACCTCGACCTGCTCGGTGAAGGTGTTGTCGTCGTTCTTGCTCTTCGGTTCTTCAGTCACGATGTTCTCTCCTTTGTTCGGCGCGGGTTGCGCTCGTTGCTTCTATCATCCTTTACGCAAGCGCGCGCCGCAAGTTGCTGATAACCCGTAAAAAACGTGTTAACGCCCGGTATGGGGGATGCTGCGCCGCCCATAGTAGAAGCGAACCGGCTGCTGTGGTTTGGGCTGGGTTGCCTTGTTCGCCTGGAACACTTTGTTGAACCACCGCTTCATCGCGATACCTCCGTCGTGCAAATTGCACAATGCTTTGGCTTATTACTTGTATTATCCACCAAAACGCGCTGGCTGTATAGCTAGATACTTGTTAAAACCTTGCGGGTTCGGGGTTGAATTTACACGAAATTTAGTAGGCTAACGTTTAATAAAGAACACCGCCGGGGGTCCGGCGGTGTTCAACTGTGATAGAGGATGTGATTTTTACAGGGATAGAAGCCTCGGGCTGCCTTGCCTGGATGAGTGTTGTGGCCGCTACCCCTGTTAGCTTCACTGTACTCCTACCCAGGACCTACGTCCCATGACATTCGTCACAGACGGCCCGTGCCAAATGGGATGCCAAACGTTTTCCTTGGCGCTGCCCCTGCCGCGCGCTACACTCCGCCCCGATGACCGCCACCGGCAAGGACACAACCCGCATGGACCTCTCGACGACGCCCTACAGCCGCACACTGTACAAAATCCTCTACGCCGCCGTGACACCCCGCCCCATCGCGTGGGTGAGCACCCTCGGCGCAGACGGCGTGCCGAACCTCGCGCCCTACAGCTTCTTCAATGCGGTGTGCAGCAACCCGCCGACGATCACATTTTGCCCCGGCTACCGCCCGGGCCACCCGAAAGACACGCTCGCGAACGTGCGCACGACCGGCGAGTTCGTCGTCAATTTTGTGAGCGAGCAACTCGGCGAGGCCATGAACATCACCGCCGTGGAGGCCCCGGCAGCGGTCAACGAGTTCGAGCGGGCCGGGTTAACGGCGGTTCCGTCGGTGGCGATAGACGCCC
>CAYSVE010000796.1:0-2720 GCA_964434365.1 uncultured Anaerolineaceae bacterium
GGCAGTTGGATGATTTCTTGCAGCAGCTTCGGGGTGAAAATATCGCCGTGCACGCTGATGGCCTGCAACGCGCGCGCTTCTTCTTCGGACAAAAGCGAGAACACCCGGCCCATGAACATCTCGTGCATCATTTTGCCCAACTTGTACGGGTCGTCCAGCATCTGCGGTAGCTTTTCGTCGTCCAGATGATCGTACACGAAGCGCAGCATCCCCGGATGATGGCCGACTTTCGTATACAGGTTGAAGAGCGTCTCCTTCGGCAGCTTATCCAGCCCTTTGAAGGTTTGCACGATTTGCGGCCACATCTGCGGGTTGAGGCTGCCGAGGTCGATGTCGAGATAGTCGTCTGCTTCCAGTTCTGCGAGGAACGCCCACCGAAAGCGACTGGTGATCACCGTCAAAATCGACCAGTCGATTTTTGCCATACCCGTGAGCAGCGTGCGCAGCGCCGGGTCGGGGACATCCCAACTGCGTTGCACGGTGGGCTTCATCAGCGCGTCGAGTTGGTCGAAGACGATGAGCAACCGCTTATCGCGCACGACCTGCGCCAGCGCATTCAGCGTGCGCAACGGGTCCGCTTTAATTTGCTTCAGCATCGGCACGGCGTCGGGGTAGTGTTTGGCGAGCCAGTTGGCCAACGTCAGGAAGACATCCGGCGTTTTGTCGCAGCGGATGATGAGCACATCGTCGATGGCGTCGCGCGCGCCGGGCCGTTCGATCACCCGGCGCACGAGGCTGCTCTTGCCCATCCCCTGCAAACCCCAGATGAAAATCATCGGGATTTCGCGGTTGCTGAGCGCGGCGCGCATTTTTCGCTGCTCGTCGCTGCGGCCGACGAAACGATCGGTGGTCGGCAGCCCGGAGAGGTCGAAGGCAGCGGTGGGTTGCGCAACCGGTACGGCTTTCGCCGCGCCGCCTTTGTATATGCTTGGGTCTAGCAGGCGGATGTTGGGCGTGTGCGCATACAGGGTGGGCACGCCCCAGTCGCCGAAGGCGGGGCGGTGCTTGTGCAACACCCGCCGCGCAATATGAACAGCGTCTTCGAGGGTGTAGCCCTTGCCGATGGCCCCGTAGAATCCCTGGGCGAGCTTACTGGCGCTGTCGTCGAGGATGGTGAACTGCATCGCGAGCACAGCGGGCACCTTTTGCATAAGGCCCGTGGCGATGCCACTGGTGGCGGCGGTTTCGTTGATGTTACCGGCTTTACACGCACTGAGGAACACGAAGCGCAGCGTCCGCGAGGCCTCGATGATAGGTAGCAGTTGGTCCATGTACACTGGCACCGCCATGCCCTGCTCGTCTTCCATCGCAAGGAAGCTACCCATCGGCCCGATGGCCCCGTGCCCGCTGTAGTGCAACACATGATAATCGCGCTGGGTTAGGGCGTTTTCCAGGTTTTCCAGGGTGCCTTCCTCCACAAAGTCGATCTCCACGGCACCGGCAGCCTGAGCATCGGCCACTGCCCGCCGGATCATCGCGATTTCGGCATCGACGTTGAGCGGGGCCACATTGCGCGGGTGCGAGATCACCATGAGGATACGCAGCGGCGCGGGCAGCGTGCGCATATCCAGCGACTCACGCTCTAGCTTGATGTCTGCCAGGTTGCGCATAATCGGCGTCGCCTTTTGGATGCCCAGAAAGCGCTTGCCGTCGTGGGCGTACTCCCAGGGGATGTTCCACAACTCGGAGGCGGTGCTGTGCAACCGCAGCACGATTTGCGCGCCGCCGTTTTGCTCCAGGTACGTGCGGAAGGCCTCCGTCTCGCCGAACAACTCGCGGTAGAGCCGCTGCCCATAGCGCACGAGGTCGGCATAGCGCTGTTTTTTCGCGGCCATGTCGTCGCCCAACCCGGCATGGGCGGCGCTGCCCTCTAACAAGCGCGCGGTGTACACATACTCGAAGTACGACAGGTTTTCCTCAAGGCGATTATGCGCGATGCGCTGGCGCGTTTTGAAGTCCATTACATTCACATGGAAGTCGCCTTTGTCGCCCGGCTGGGTAATGTTCACGAACACGTGCGGCAGTTGCTTGGAGGGCATTGGTTGTGTCCTATTCGTTGAGCCTGTAGTATAGCTATTGCAGGGTCGTTTTTGAAATCTTAAGCGTTAGGAAATGCACAGTATGTCGCAAGAGGTAGCCCCCTACTTCCTTGAGATCATCGCGGCAAACCACGAGCAGATGGCCGCGACCTTCAGCGAGGAGGCACGCGCGATGTACGAACGGGGCCTCGATGCGTTGCTGATGTACCGCGGCGACCCGTCGGTGCTGATGCAGGCCCTACAAATTTTCGCGATGACCGGCAACCGCGATTACTTCCTCTGCGGTGGTGCGCAGGTCATCTCGTTTGCGGCGTACATCAGCGGTAACCAAAGCGACGATTGGGCCGAAGGCGAGGCCCGCAAACTGTATAACCGCGCGCGGTCGCAGGCCGGGGGCCGCTTCGAAATCGATGTGTTCATAACGCAGTTTATCAACCAGAAAGACACCACCGCGTGGCGGAATAAGCTCGATGACCTGAGCAGGCGCTACGAAGCCGAAACCAGTATCCGCTATGCCCTGGCCGAACTGAGCTACCACGGCCAGTTGAACAACATGGACGACGTCGAATACTGGTTCGAACAGTGCATCGAGCGCGCCGAAAACGACATTCAACGTCTGTTCGCGCTCAACCGCGTAGCTGGTATTCACCTCGATATCGACGAGGGCGAGTCGTCCATCCC
>CAYSVE010000797.1:0-2706 GCA_964434365.1 uncultured Anaerolineaceae bacterium
GCGGTACCGGCAAAACGACACTCAGCGCCGATGCATCGCGCACGCTCATCGGCGATGACGAGCACGGTTGGAGCGACGACGGTGTCTTCAACTTCGAGGGCGGCTGCTACGCTAAGGCAATTCGGCTGACGAAATATGCTGAGCCGGAAATCTACGCGACCACACGCATGTTTGGCACAATCCTGGAAAATGTGATGGTCGATAGCACCACCCGCCGCCTAGACCTGTCCGATGACTCCTACACGGAGAATACGCGTGCCTCGTACCCTATCTCGCATATCCCGAACAGCACGCGGGAGGGCAAGGGCAGCCACGCGCAAAACGTGATCTTCCTCACCGCTGACGCCTTCGGTGTGTTGCCGCCGGTTAGCAAGCTCACGAAAGAACAGGCGATGTACCATTTCCTGAACGGTTACACCGCGAAGGTCGCCGGTACCGAAAAGGGTGTGCGCGAGCCACAGGCGACCTTCAGCGCGTGCTTTGGCGAGCCATTTATGCCGCTTCACCCGGTGGAATATGCCAACCTGCTCGGTGAGAAGACCGAACAACACGGCAGCAACGTGTGGCTCGTCAACACAGGTTGGACTGGTGGCCCCTACGGCGTCGGCAACCGCATGGAGTTAAGCCACACGCGCGCCATCATCAACGCTATCCTCGATGGCACCCTGGCAGATGTCGAAACCGAAACAGACGATTTCTTCGGCCTGTTCATCCCGAAGCGCTGCCCTGGCGTCCCAGACGAGGTCCTCACCCCGCGTGCAACCTGGGCGAATAAAGCTGCGTACGATGAAAAAGCTAAGGACCTAGCCGCGCGCTTCGCCGAGAACTTCAAGAAGTACCAAGAAGTTGTTTCTGCGGATGTTGCCGCCGTGCTGCAACCCTGACTGGGAATATGCCACCGTCGGCAGATAGCTGGGGTACTACACATGTGGTATCCCGGCTTTGGTTTTTTGGGCACAAACCCGCTACTATTCCCCTTAAAAAAGGGAAACTCTCCAAATGACAGTCGAAGCCCTCGTCGCTGACCTGCGTGCTGCCATCGGCGCAGAGCAGGTACAGTTCGACTACATGACGCGCACCCTCTACAGTACGGATGCCAGCAACTATCAAGTGATGCCCGTTGGCGTCACCTTCCCACGCGACGCCGACGATGTCTCCGCCATTCATGAAATCGCGGCACGCCACCATACACCCGTGCTGCCACGCGGCGGCGGGAGCAGCCTCGCTGGGCAAACCGTAGGGCAGGCAATTGTCATGGACTTTAGCCGCCATATGCGGCGTGTGCGCGGCGTCAATGCTGATGCACGAACGGTACAGGTGGAACCTGGCCTTGTGTTGGATCAACTAAACGCGCAGGTGGCCTCGCTTGGGCTGATGTACGGCCCCGACCCGGCCAGTGCACAGCGTGCCACCGTCGGCGGGTGCATAGGCAACAACGCGACTGGCGCACACAGTATCCGCCATGGCATGACCGCCGACCAGATTTCTCGCCTGGAAGTGGTGCTCGCGAACGGTGAACGCACCTGGCTGGACGCCAGCAACACCACACTGGATGCCATACGCGCAACCGTGGGTGACCTTGTGACCGAGCACGCCGCCGAAATCGAGCAGCGCTACCCCAAAACATGGCGCACGGTCGCCGGGTACGCACTCAACAAAATTGACCCCCACGATGTGAACTTAAACTGGCTACTTGCTGGCTCCGAAGGTACCCTCGCAACCATCGTCCGAGCGGAACTCAAGTTGGTCACCCGCCCCACTGTTGAGCAGAAGCGACTCGCGCTGGTTCACTTCGATACAGTGCGTGCCTCGTTAGAGGCCACACCGCGCATCCTCGAACTCGACCCGGCAGCGGTTGAGTTGATGGATCGCTTTTTGCTAAACAAGACGCGCGAGCAGGCGCAGTACAGCAAATACCTCACGTTTATCGATGGCGATCCCGCAGCCGTGCTCGTTGTCGAATTTACTGGCGAGAGCGACACCGAACTGAAGAGCAAGGTCGACGACCTTGCAGCGCTGATGCAGCGCCTCGGTTACGACGGTGCTATCACCCACGCGATAACCGCACAGGAACAAACCAATGTGTGGACCGTGCGCAAGGCCGGTCTCGGCTTGCTGATGAGCGACCGCAATGAGGCCAAGCCCATCGCATTCATCGAAGATGCTGCCGTGCCGGTGGAGCACCTCGCCGACTACATCAGCGATGTCGAGCAAATCATCTACGGCGAGGATACGACGTACGCCATCTACGCCCACGCGAGCGCAGGCTGCCTACATGTGCGTCCTCTAGTCAACTTGAAAACGCTAAAAGGTCGCGAACAGTATCGCAACATCAGTGAAGCCGTAGCGGAGAAAGTGCGTAAATATCAGGGCACCATCACCGGAGAGCATGGCGAGGGTCTCGTTCGCGGCGAGCAGAGTAATCACCTGTTCGGCGAAACGCTGGTCGGCGCATTCCGCGAGGTGAAGCGCGCCTTCGACCCCCACACGCTGATGAACCCGGGTAAAGTCGTCGATGTACCGAAAATGGACGACCCGGCGATTCTTCGCTACACACCGGAGTACGAAATCATCCCCCTCAACACACGCTACAACTGGGCAGAGGATAACGGCTTTAACGGCGCGGTGGAGATGTGCAACGGCGCGGGCGTCTGCCGCAAGGAGGGCAGCGGCACGATGTGCCCGAGTTACATGGCTACACGCCAT
>CAYSVE010000798.1:0-2705 GCA_964434365.1 uncultured Anaerolineaceae bacterium
CGACCTCGACCTGTTGCGGACTGTCGCACCCGACGAAGACCTCGACCGTTGGCTGGTCATCGTTGCCGATGCGGCTGTGCTAGACGTACAGGATGGTGAGTGGCGCTTCGCCCACGACAAGCTCCGCGAGGGCATTTTGGCAGGGCTAACGCCCGAGCTTCGGCGTGGGGTACACCGGCGCGTGGCCCTCGCCCTGGAGGCGCTGTACCCCGACGAAGACGACCACATCATGCCGTTGGCGTATCACTGGCGCATGGCCGAAGAGCCGGTTCGCGAGGAGTGGTATGTAAGCCGCGCCGGTGTGCAGGCAGTGCGCAGCGGGGCCTACGCCGAAGCGGTGCAGTATCTTCGGAAGGCGGTTGTGCTGGCAAAAGCGACCGGCGAACAGGATGACCAGCCCTTCTGGCAGCGGCAGTTTGGGTACCGGCTGCATCTGGCCGATGCCTACCTGGGCATGGGCGACTACGAAGTGGCCCGGTCCTTGCAGGAGACAAACCTCGAAATTGCTGAGGAGGCCCACGACCGGCTCGGCGAGGCGGTGTGCTATGCAAATATCGGCGATATTGAATACGTACTGGCAAATTACGATAAAGCGCAGGCTTGCTACCAGCGCAGCCTGGAACTCTTCCGCGCGGTTGATGAACAACCGGGCGTCGCGCGGGTGCTGAACAGTATGGGCGATGTCGCCTACGAGTTGGGCGACCCGGTCAAGGCCAATCGGTACTACCAGGCCAGCATGGCCCTGGCGCGGGCGTTGGGTGTGCAGGGGGGCAAGGCGGGGGGGTACGTCAACGAACGCGACGACGACGTCACCGCGCCAATCGAGCAGCGGCAATTGCTGCTGATGCAACTCGCCGAGGCCGAGAGCGGCGCAGAACGCGTACGGCTGACGAGCCAGCTTGCCGCTGTGACCTACGCAATCGGCGACTTCGAGGGCGCGGCCCGTCACAATCGCGAGGCCCTGCGCGAGGCTACCAGGGCCGACGAAAATGTACTGGCACTGCAAGCCCTTGTGGGGGTGGGGCGGGTGCACAACATGCTCGGCGACAAAGAACGCTCGCTGGAAATCCGCGCGCAGGTATTGCACCACCCCGATAGCACCGACGAACTCCACGACGAGGCCGAACGGCTTGTGTTCGAGTTGCAGGAAGATTTGCCGCCCGGCGCGGCTTCGTCTGCGTGGGACCGGGGCAAGTCGGCAGCGTTCGATGTGATGGTGCGGCAGGTGCTCGCGTGAACAAGCCGCTCGCAGACCGCATTCGCCCGCAAACGCTCGACGAATACGTGGGGCAGGCGCACCTCGTCGGGCCGGGGATGCCGCTTCGGCTGGCCGCAGAAACCGGCGCGCTGCGCTCGATGATTTTCTGGGGGCCGCCGGGCGTGGGCAAAACGACACTCGCGCGCATCCTCGCCCGTGCGACCGACCGCACCTACCACGAACTGTCGGCTGTGTCGGCAGGTAAGGCGGAACTCCGCGCGATTGTCGAGAAGCCGCCTGCGCCCAAAAAGCCTGCCCAGCGCTCGATGTTCGATGACGCGCCCGCCACGCCACTGGCCACCGACGACGGTGCCCTGCTGTTCCTCGACGAGATTCACCGCTTTAACAAGGCTCAACAGGACTTTTTGCTGCCTTACGTCGAAAATGGGATGCTCGTGCTCATCGGCGCGACGACCGAAAACCCCAGCTTCGAGGTGATTTCTGCGCTGCTGTCGCGGGCGCAGGTGTATGTGCTGCAAGCCCTCACCGAGGACGACCTGCGCGATATCATTCGGCGCGGCGTCGATGAACTGGGTGTGACGCTCGACGACGACGCGACCGATTTCCTCGCGGCCTTTGCCAACGGCGACGCACGACAGGCGCTCAATTTGCTCGACGCAGCGGCGGGCATCTACGGCGACGCGCTCACACTGGCGACCCTGCGCGACACGCTCCAAAGCAAGCGCATCCGCTACGACAAGGGCGGCGAGGGCCACTACGACACCATCAGCGCGTACATCAAGAGTATGCGCGCGAGCGACGCCGACGCGGCGATGTATTACCTTGCGCGGATGATCGAAGGCGGCGAAGACCCGAAATTCATCGCACGGCGGTTGGTGATTTTCGCCAGCGAGGACGTCGGCATGGCAGACCCGCACGCGCTCACGTTGGCGAATGCCGTGTTCCGCGCGGTGGAGACCGTCGGCTTGCCGGAGGCGGGCATCAACCTGGCGCATGGCACGGCCTACATGGCCACGGCCCCCAAGAGCAAGCATGCTTACATGGCGTACAAGGCCGCACTCAGCGATGTGCGGGAGAAGGGAAATCTGCCGGTGCCGTTGGCGCTACGCAATGCCCCCACACAACTCATGCGCGACCTCGGTTTTGCGCAGGGTGGCGCAGACCTAACCGACCGCTTGCCCGATGCACTCAAGGGCACACAGTATTACACTCCACCAGACGAAGACGCGTAACAGAAAGCGGCAACGATGGACAATTTTTTGCAGTGGGTACAATGGATATTCCTGCTCGGCTGTTTGCTGCCCATCGTGGTGACGGTCGTGCTGGCGCTCGCAGCCGTGTTTTTTGGCAAGCGCTGGGTGGAAAACATCATCGAGCCGGATGTGGAAAACCTGAAGGATCAACTCGACACGCTGAAGGCCAAGCAGCCCGACTGGGACGACGAAAAACTCATTGCCTCGGTCGTGCATCGGCAGGCGCTGAAGTG
>CAYSVE010000799.1:0-2702 GCA_964434365.1 uncultured Anaerolineaceae bacterium
CGCCTCGAACGTCGGCGAGGAACTCCTCCTGTTACAACAGCAACGCGAGGCCGATATACAGCACCTGCACCGGCTAACCAACCAGCTGAGCCAACGCCTGCTGGCTTACGCCCCCGCCGACGCGCAACCGGAGCAGTATCGACAGATCGCGAGCATGGTTGGCGATGTGCATCGCCTGGAGGTGGCGGTCGTGTCGCATATTGCCATCCCACAATCGACCACCCGTACCGACTTCACCAACGCGGCAATTGCCTGGAACGCCAACGCCAACGCCCTACTGAGCCGCGATGCGTCGGAGGACCTACGCGAGATTGTCGAGCAGTTCGACCAGATCGAAGCGACTGGCACAAAAATCATCAACGACCGCGACCGGCAAAACCTGCACTTTGCCACGTTTGCGTCCAACCAGTTTTTCATCAACGAGCAGATGATCTCTAACCGAATCCTGCCACATCTGAGCCGTGTCTACTTGGATACACAGGAGAGCATGGGCAGCCGAATCACCGTCCAGACCATCGGCAGTATATCGGTGGCATTTGTCGGGGCTATCGCCTCGCTATCCATCGCGATACCCATGCTGCGCACGCTCAATCGCTCCATCAACAGCCTGCTGGTGGGTGCCGGGCGAATTCGCCTGGGCGACTACAGCACCGAGGTAATGGTCGACACGAGCGATGAAATGAGTAACCTCGCGGCCATGTTCAATACGATGATGGAAGAGTTGCAAAACCGTGAGTTACGCTTGCAACGGCGCATTCAGGAACTCGAAGCGCTAAGGCAGAAGCTCACGCTCGTACAGGAAGAAGAGCGCCGGTTAGTCGGCCTCGATCTTCACGATGGCCTCACACAAATGCTGCTGAGCGCCAACATGCACATCAATACACTGGCCGCCTTGCTAGACGCCAGCATTACGCCGCAAGCGCAGACGGAGCTTGAGCTGGTACAACAGCGTTTGCAAGAGTCGATCGATGAGGTGCGCTGGGTTATTGCCGAGTTGCGCCCCACCGAACTGGAGGACTATGGGCTGGTGGACGGCATGCGGCATTATGTCAACAAGATGGCGCAGGGGCACCCGTGGAAGGTGTCGTTTTTGGCCGACATCCCCGATGTGGTGACCGATACCATCGACCGTTCGGTCGAAACGGCGCTCTTCCGTATCTTTCAGGAGGCGCTTTCCAACGCGAAAAAACATGCCAAGGCCGATGCCATCCAGGTCGTCCTCACCTCGCGCGATCGTCTCATCAACGTGCAGGTAAGTGATAACGGGGTGGGGTTCGACCCGACAGCCCAAGGCGACGACGCCATAAACCACCTCGGACTCCTCGGGATGCAGGAGCGGGCCACGGCACTGGGCGGGACGGTAGAAATCGACAGTGGGCCGATGCGCGGCACGACCATCGGGATCAACGTGCCGCTACCGAGGGGTGACCATGCCCATGGCTGATGCGACCACAACCGTGCTCATCGTGGACGACCACAAAATGGTGCAGGTCGGCCTGAAAAGCATGGTCACGACCGAGGACATCGAAGTAATTGGGGTGGCCGACAACGGCAAAAGTGCCATCGAGATGGCGCAAAGCCTACAACCCGATGTCGTGCTGACGGATATTCGCATGCCCGATATGGACGGCATCGACGTCCTGAAGCAGATCAAAGCGCAGATGCCGCAAATACACGTGATCATGCTCACGACATATCGCAGTTTACCCTATCTGCTGCGCTCCATCGCCGAAGGGGCCGACGGTTTTTTGTTGAAGGATGCCTCGCGCGATGTGTTGATTTCGACGATTCGTGCGGTCGTAGCCGGTGATGCCGTCGTCAACCAGGTCTTCATTATGCAGGTATTGCAGGAACTGCAACAAGGCGCCGATACAAACCGAACCAGCACGCACATCGTGCTTACAAACCGCGAACTTAACGTGTTGCAACTGCTGGTAGAGGGGTTATCCAACCAGGCAATTGCGCAAACACTGGGCATCAGCCCGAACACCGTTAAAGAGTATGTGCAGAACATCTACATAAAGTTGGATGTCACCAACCGCACCGCCGCCGCCGTCAAAGCCATCCGCGAGGGACTGGTAGAATAGAAACTGTCGCCAGACAAAAAAGTGGAATTTTACAATGCAATGCGAACAAAATTGATGATCTTCGTTGTGCTCGCGCTTGCGGCCTGTACCGGGCCGGGGCCACGCGGCGCAATGAACCCCACCATGGCCGAACCCCCCGAAACGAAAGTCATCCCCTTTTTTACGACTGAAACCGACGAAGCCCAGATCGCAGTCTTACAATCGTTGATCGACGAATACCGGCAGGCGCATCCCGAGGTCGAGGTATCCGTCACGTTGGCGTCGCCGACGGCGCGCGAGCGCCGATTACTGACGATGCTTGCTTCTGGGTCGGTCGTCGGGTGCTCCTTCGAGAAGAACGACAGCCCGCCGCCCTGGGGTGGTCCGATCTTCTCCGCAGGTGGTGTTATCGACCTGATGCTGCAAGACATCTACTTCGGTGAGGATATCGAATCGGCATGGGCCGCAGCCGTCGAAGAGATGGAAGCGATCCAGGCACAGTGGGAAGCCGATAACGCCTAAACAGGCCATCCACCGAGTTAACAACAACATGCCCCGGGGTACATACAATATTTGCCCCGGGGTGCAACCACAACACCTTGTTTTTTTTGAAAGACATACCATGGCTATTTTGCG
>CAYSVE010000800.1:0-2698 GCA_964434365.1 uncultured Anaerolineaceae bacterium
GTAGTAGGCGCCGTCCGGCTTGGGGAAGCGCGCAAGTTCGAACGGACCGCTGAAGTACTGGTCCTGAATCGGGGTGATGTCGCGCTCCATGAACGCGGTGATGTCGTACAGCAGGCCAGCCTCGGCCCACTCGTCGATGGTGCCCGAGCCGACGCCGAACACATCCGGCAGGTCGTCGGCGGCAGCGAGGGCCGCAACGCGCTCGAAGTACTCCGGCGTGCCGAGGCTTTCCAGCTCGACGTTGTAGCCGCCAGCTTCACCGCAGATGTTCAGCAGCTCTTGCTCGCTTTCGAAGGTGTCGGTTTGGGCGGGTTCCCAGGAGAAGTAGCGGAGGGTGGGGACGTCATCTTGTGCCTGCACCGCCGTGATGCTCAGCAGCATCGCTAGCAGCAGAATAATGGGGGCTTTCTTCATGTTTTCCTCAACCTGTTTATGGACCTGTGTTGGTGCATATGACATGCACCCTGAGAGTTACCCAGCGGCGATTAAATTCATTGCGTGCGTGGTTTAACGCGATTTTAAGCATCCGCTCAAGTTATGCCGATGTGTACTCAACGTCGTGCCTGGTACGCCGCATAAAGCCGTTCCGGGTTGTCCGAGCAGATGCCGTCCACGCCGAGGTCGTACAACGCGTCGATAACGTGCGGGCGCTCCTCGTGCCAGCACACGACCCCCAACCCGGCCTCACGCACCGTCTCGATCCACTCGCCGCTGATGACCTGTTGCGGGTCATCGTAGCGCTCGAAACACGGATGAACATAATCGGCGTTTACCGCGCGGGCAATTTCCAGCGGAGCCACATGCACGGAGTTGAATAGCACCGAGGTCACCGCATCGGGCCGGTGGGCTTTGATCTCCGCGACCCAATCGGCCCGGAAGGCGCTAAAAATCGTGTACTTGAACATCCCGAGTTCATCGAGGATGTCGATCACGGAAACCATGCCGCGCGGGTTCAGTTCTTTTATGTCAAGGTAAAGCCCAAGGCTCAGCCGCTTGCAGAGCGTCACCATCTCCTCGAAGGTCATGATCGGCTCGCGGTCGGCGGGGATGATTTGGCGCAGCTCTTCCAGCGTCAGGTCACCCAGCAGGCCGTCCACACCGAACACGCGCTTGAGGCTGCTATCGTGGAAGATCACCGGCACGCCATCCGCCGTAAACCGAATGTCGATTTCGATCATATCGGCGCCGAGTTCCGCCGCCTTTTCGATGCTGCTCGCAGAGCCTTCCTGTGCGTGGGCGCTCGCGCCCCGATGCGCAATGCGGAACACATGTCGCTTTTCGTAGGGAATTTGGGCCTTGAGGTGCTCGGTCCACCAGTGCACCCGGCGCGGGATGTACTCGAACAGCGCAAGCCATGGCACGAGCGCGGCGTTTTCCAGCCCGAACAAGTTGCTGAAGTCGTAAGTCGGTTCGAAGGCGAGCGTCTTCAAATAGCTGAGCACCACGCGGTTATTTATCGGCGTGCGGTCCTCGATGATCCCCTCGAACAGCGGCGTCACATGCACGGCCATCTTCCCCGCGTCGATCCCCGCACTCGCATCGGTGACCGGGCGGCGCTCGATGAGTGGGGCGGTTGTCGCAGCGAAGGCGTGCTTGCCGCTCTCCGAGTACACGGCCACGCGCCCGGCGAGGGTCGGCACATGGCCATTTTCATCGAGCATTCGGTTCCAGCCGCCGTGCCAGCTTGCATCGGCACGGACGATGGTCTCGGCCTCATCGAGATACACCCAGATGTGTTCGAGTTCGTACAGGTGGCCGATGTCGAAGTCCCACCACACCGCATATTCGATCGCGATAACCGCGCCGTCCGTTAGTTCGATTTTTCGCGGGAACGACGGCGAATCGGCATCCTCGCGGAAAACCGTGTATCCCGCGACCGATGGCAAAAACGGCTCGCGCACATCGAAGCGGATAACCGGCGCATGCCGCCTCGCGAGGGCGTGTTCCTCAGCATTGGGGATTGTCGTCTCTAGCGTGGCGAAGTGGGCTTCGGGCGTGTTGGTCATGGTTATTCCCAGATGAGCGATTGTTCGGAAACCGGGTCGAAGAACTGCACCTTATCGCGGTTGATGCCAAGCCCCACCGTATCGCCGGGTTTGATCTTCAGCTTGGGGTCGGCCAAGGCGCTGAGGCGGGTATCGCCCATGCGCACATCGAGCATGTCGTCGCGGCCAAGCGGCTCCACGAGGAACACCTCGCCCCGAATGGCGCTGTCGTTGGCGACGGTCACATCTTCCGGGCGAATGCCCAACGTCACCGTGCTGGCGTGTTTGGCGGCCCCGCTGGCGCGCTCCGCCGGCACGTCGTCCAAGGAAAAGCCGTGATTCTGCGCCGTGTAGGCCCTGCCGTCCTGCTTCACAGTCACATCGAGGAAGTTCATCGGCGGGTTGCCGACGAAGCCAGCGATGAATAGCGTGCGCGGGCGCTCGTACAGGTCTTCAGGGGTGGCGAAGGCTTCCAGCTTGCCCTTGTTCATCACCGCGAAGCGATCGGCCATCGTCAGCGCCTCCACCTGATCGTGCGTCACGTACACCGATGTGATGCCCAGGTCGCGTTGCAGATGCTTAATCTCGCCGCGCATCGTCAGGCGCAGGCGTGCGTCGAGGTTGCTCAGCGGCTCATCGATGAGCAGCAGGTCGGGTTCCTTCACGAGGGCACGCCCCAGCGCCACGCGCTGCTGCTGCCGACCGGAAAGCTG
>CAYSVE010000801.1:0-2675 GCA_964434365.1 uncultured Anaerolineaceae bacterium
ACCTCGCGGGCCAGTTGGCGCTGGCAGCGTGCACAGTTGCCCGTCTGCCGGCGCGGTTTGATCTTGCCCATTTCGGTGATATACCGCTTCAGTGTGTCGATGTCCTTGTAGTCGAAGCACTTCCCATCTGGGCAGTAGTTCCGACGGCGGCGATCTGCCATAGCTTATTCGCTCCTAGAATGCGTAGTCGTCATCTTCGTCGGCTGGGCTATATTCATCGTAGTCTTCTTCGCTGTCGTGGTTGTCGCCGAGCACAATCATTTCGTTGGCAACCAGTTCCGTACGGAAGTGCTTGTTGCCGCTGCCATCCTCCCAGCCACGGGTTTGCAGCCTGCCCTCGACATACACCTGATTGTTCTTATTCAAGCGAGATTTGCAGATTTCGGCGAGGTTGCCCCACGCCACCACGTTGAACCACTCCGTTTCCTCGCGACGCTCGCCTTCGGCGGAGGTCCAGGTGCGGGTTGTAGCGACACTAAAGCTGGTGACAGGCCGACCACTTGGCGTATACCGCATTTCGGGGTCGCGCCCTACTGAACCAATGATCATTACCTTGTTAAGTCCACGAGCCATCATGTCTCCCAGTTGCGCTAACGATAAAGCTACCGACGGCTAACTTTCCTCAGTTACTGTAGTTGTTTCAGGTTGTTCATCTTCGCGCACGATTAGGTAGCGCAAAATGTTGGTTTCCAGCTTCATATTTTCTTCGAGTTCGGGTAGGCCGAGTGGATCGATGTCGATATACAGGAAGATATAGTACCCGTCGCGCTGGCCGTCGATTTCGTAGGCCAACCGGCGCTGTCCCCAGCGGTCCATCCGCTTGGTTTTGCCGTAATCCTCTTCCTTTATCCACTCCTGTACGCGTTCGATTGTTTCATCGATAACTTGCTGGTTTGGGTCCATGCGCACAACAAGACCCAACTCATACGGGCGTTGCATTCGATATGTCCTTTCCACGGGCTTGCCTCAACACCACGCTATTGCGCGCAACTGAAGCGGAAAGCATGTGATTTAACAAATGGAGTGGCAAATGCTACATAATTCGTTTGACTTTGGCAACAGCAAATTAGGCAATGGGTGGCCTAAAACGCCGCCGAGTCGGTGGATGGTCGCTGTGCGAGGCGGGCACCCGCCAGCGCAAGCGACACCGTCAGCCAGAACAGGGTAATCGGCGCCTGGAAGTCCAGCCGGTAGAAGTACATATCCACCACGCTATTTGTTAACACAGCAATAAGCGCCCCATGATACCCCAGCACAATCGCGTCGAGTTGCGGGTCGTCCTTAGCGCGCAGCCAACCCCGCCAGCCATAGATGAACACCCCGGCCATCGCGGCCAGAAACAACACCATGCCGATGAGGCCCATCTGGTTCGCCATCATCAGGTACATACTGGCTACGCTCGTGTAAACGTCGCTGGTGGGCGTGCCCGTAAACCCCACCCCGAAAACCGGATACTGCTGGATCAAATTGATGGAGTCGGTATATTCGCCGATGCGCATCTGCGTGGCGCGGTCGGCATTCACGCCCTGGAAGGCCGACGCAAAGCGCTCGATATAGAACTGGGTTTGTGGCAAAAATAGCAACAACACCCCACCGAGGATCATCACCAGTAGCAGCTTTCGATAGCGCAGGGCCGCCATCACCATGAGCGCAGCAGCGAACCCGAGCATCGACGCGCGCGAAAACGTAAGCACCAGCGCAACAAGCACCACGCCCAGCACGCCCGCCGTAAGCCAGCGATAGCGCAGCACCGGCTTCGCCGCGAAGACCTGCGGTGTAATCATCGCCGCGAAAATCGCGAGCGCGCCAGCCAGCACGTTCGGGTCCACCCACGTGCCGATGGCGCGTTCGGCGAGGTCCGGGTTATCTTCCACGTAGCGGATGACGCCACCGTTCGGGTAACCGACGCGCGCAAGGCGAATCAGTGTGCGTTCGCCGAGGGCATCGGGCAGGGCATACAGCGCCAACGCGATGAGCGCTTGCGTCCCCACGAGCACGATCACCAGCAGCACCAGCCGCCGCAGCGTGGCCGGGTCGCGGATGAGGTCCACGAGTACGTAGGCCATCGCAATCGCGAGCAGGCTGCCCACAAACTCGCGCAGAATGCGGGGCGTGGGTGCGCCGTAGCGCAGCCCCAGCGCAAACGAGAGCACGAACCACAGCGCGTAAATCGTAATGAGCAGGTGAACCGGCGTCAGTTGGATTGTCTGCCGTTTGCCGGACATCCATTGCAGCAGGTACACCACGAAAAACGCGCCCAGCGCAAGGTCGATGAGCGAGGGTGTGATCACAATTTTGAAGGGCAACGTGCCGAACGGTAGCAGCAGCATCGTGATGATAAGGCCGTAAAGCGCGGCGCGCACATCGGTGAGGACGTATAATGCCCCCAACACCCCGATGAGGCCCGCCGTCGTCAATATCGGCCCGGCGAAGGCGAGCGCTAAACCCAGCACGCCACCGAGTACGCCCACCGCTACGCCGACTATCAGTGCGTAAGTACGGCGGTCCAGGCGGGCGACCCACGCTTGCAGGCCGTCGAACGTGGGAATCGTATTATTCGCTTGCATGGGTTCGCCTCCAGAACAGTGCTCGCGCGCCCAGTATACCCAGGGCTGACCACGTCACCAGGCTAATCATCGCGCCGATGATAAACGATGTGGGACGGTAGCGCAGTA
>CAYSVE010000802.1:0-2668 GCA_964434365.1 uncultured Anaerolineaceae bacterium
CGCTGCCGACCGCCTGCTCGACGTCGTGCCGCCGGATAACCCGTTTCAGGATGTCGCCGACGCAGCCTGTTTCCTCGCCCGCACCGGCTATATCAACAGCAGCAGCGGACTGCGCGCCGTCCGCGCGATGAAGACGTTCTACGAGTTGCAGGGGCGCAGCGGTTGCGCCGACGAACTTATCCTGCGCGATTTGCCCGCGCCGACGGAAATCGTCATCGAAATAGCGACGCCCACCGAGGTGCCCATCGCCACCAAAACGCCCACCCCCGAAGCGACAAAGGTTCCCACGCCCACCCCAGTTTCGATACAGGTGCCGACTGCCGTGCCGCAGCAGCAGTTTGTGCTCGCCAACGTGAGCACCTTTTGCAGCACCGAGGCGTCCGGCGTCATCGAGGTGTTCGTGCAGGACGTCACCGGTAGCGGCCTGCCGGGCCAGCGGGTGCGCGTGCGCGGGGACGGCGGTGAGGACATCTTCTTCACGGGGCTTAAGCCGGAGCGCGGACCGGCCTACGCCGACTTTACGATGGAACCGAACCTCGTCTACAGCATCGACCTGCCCGGCGTGAGCGACCCCTCATCGCGCGAGTTGGCTGCCGTCTCCTGCTCGACGGAGTTTGGCGAAACGGCGGTCATCAGTTACCGGGCGATCTTCAGGCCACAGGGTTAGCTCGCAGCCAGGCCATCACCTGGGTGGCGTTCTCGTTGGGCGGGAACACCGGGTAGAACACCTTCGCAATCACATCATGGTCGATAATCAACGTGGTGCGCTTGATGAGCGTCATCCCCTCGACCTGCATCGTGGGTAGGGCTAGCGCGTGCGTGAATTGTAACCCTTCATCGCTGAGCAGCCCGAACGGCAGGTGCAGCCGCTCCGCTGCCTCCTGTTGGTACGCTGTCGATTGCGTCGACAGGCCGTAGACCGCCGCGCCCAACGCCCCCAGTTCGGCGTGGTGGTCGCGGAAGGCGCACGATTGCGGCGTGCAGCCGCGCGCACCGGGGATTTCGTCCCAGCCGTCGGGGAGGGGCACGCCGGGTCGTCCGGTCATCGGGTAGCAGTAGACGACCGTGCGCCCGGCCAGCGCAGCCAGGTCGACTTTGCCGCCCTGCGTCGATTGCAACGGCACCGAGGGCAGCTTGAGGCCGGGCAGGTGGTTCGCGCCGCCGTCGTCGATGGGCGCGGGGATGTTATCCGGTAGCGGGAAGTCGGTCATAGTATGTCTCCGTTCGATCAGGATTAAGTCGCGTCGGTGTACATTTTACTGGCTTCGACCGTCAAATCTGCGGTCGCCAACGTGCCGCTCGGGGTGCTCGTTTTCGCGGACGTAGCGGGCGACGTTCCTACAAATGCCAACAAATGCCAACAAATGCCAACCGTCGCCGGGCAAATATGTAGAGGCGAGGCCATGCCTCGCCCCATAAACGCCCGCACCGCATATGCATCCCACCGCGCAAGGTGCATCATTCATACGCCAACCGCGTGCTCGTGAAGTTCAGCGCTGCCAAGTCTCCAGGGAACGGCTCCGTCCATGCGAGGTGCAGATGCCGCGCGCCATCGGCGCTGAGAATCGGCGCGCGCATCAGCCGGTTAACCGGCGTCACGGCACCCCACCCGACAATCTCGCCCGCGCGGAAGTACGCCACACCGAGGTGCCCCTCCACGGCGGCAGCCACCGGCAGCGGCGTCTCGACCGTGCGCAGCGGGTAGGCATGCGTCATCGGGGTGGGGCCGGGCGAGGCCGCCAGGGTATCGCCGCCGTTGAAGCCCGTACGAAACGGTTCATCGTCGCGGGTGCTCACGCCGAGGATTTGCGGCACGGGCCACGCATCGACCGAGACGGGGGCCGATGTATGCCACGTCTGCGGTGTGCCGTCGGCAGTGACGACGTTCCAGAAGGCGTACAGGTGCGTCGCATCGCCCCCAGCGTAAAACGCCGTGACGCGGTCGCCAGAGGTCAGGGGCGGGCCGGGTGCCACCGCACGCGGAGTCTGTGGTGCGCCGTTGGCAAAATCTGCGACGGCGAGCAGGTTCTGCGGCGAGGTCCACAGGATGTGCCCCGCCGCGAAGACCGGACACCCTGCCCCCTGTGCAACCACCGATTCGCCGCGCGCGCGGCCACTGGGGTCTACATAGCCGATGTGAAGCGCGGGCACAGCCACCGAACCGCCCAGCCACGCCACCCACAGCGAGCCGTCGTTGTTGCGCAGCGCGTCGTAGCAGGTGGCCTCACCGAGCGTCGTCGGGCCACGGAAGACCGTCAGGGCATCGGTGAGCACCGCGTTGAACAGCGTCAGTTTGCCGTCGTTTTCGGGGTCGGCGTCGTGCCATAACAGATGAACCCCTTCGGCGGTTGCGGGGAGCAGGGTTTGATCGTAGGGGTGCACCGGCGGCAGCGGAATTACCACCCGTGGCGAGAGCCGCCCACCAGTGAGTATTGTTCGCCCATCTTGGTGTACACCGTCGTCATCGGCCCCCACCCATGCGAGGGTCACGCGGTCCGCACGGGTGACCAGCGCGGGGGCCGTCTGTTGCTCCGCCGTGCCGACCTGGATCACCGGCCCCCATGCCGTTTGCATCGGCGGCGAGTCGCAACCAGCGAGCGTCAACAGCGGCAGCAGCAGCCACGCCAGGCTATATTTCGGTGAGCGGCACCACACCTGTCGGGCCTTT
>CAYSVE010000803.1:0-2665 GCA_964434365.1 uncultured Anaerolineaceae bacterium
ATGACCTGATTCTTGGTCAGCGCCGAAACGATCCCGGAGAGCGCCAGCATGGCATAGAGTAACGCAACACGACCTGGAAACAGATAGGCTAATCCAATTAAGAGCAGTGTCCAAAGTGGCTGGACGCCATTGGTTTCCACGACGCCATCGAAAGTTGGTCCCGCTCCTGTTGCGATATTCCGCGCATACCCCAGGTAATAGTACCCGTCATCGATGATAGTACGGCCATGCGTGTGGATGACAACAGGCTGCACCACCACCACGACCAGAAACAGTGTGGCAAAGATCAAAAGACTACGGTTCGTTATGGTCAACGCTATATTGTCCTCAGTTAGTGTTCTTCGTCCGACCAGTAACCCACCATCACATCACCCGAGGTGGCGATGTGTTCCTCGACAGCGATTTGCGCCGCAGCGAGGTCACGGGCGGCTATCGCCACGATGATGGGCGCATGGCTATCCGCAATTTCCACTGGGTTGCGTTGGCTCCACGGGCGTAGGGCCATCACCTGCTGCACACGCCTGCTGACGGGTTGCCACGTCTCGTGCAATAGATGGTGATCGCTCAGAGCAATCAGTTCGTCATGGAAGGCGCGATCGAGTTGGCTGGCACGGGCGTAGTCGCCAGTGATGGCCGCCTTGCGCATACGGTCCATGATATCACGGAGTCGCGTCTCTGGCCCGTCGTTCCGTTTGATGATGCGGGCAACAGCGAAGCTCTCCAACGCGCTACGCAGGCTGTACAGCTCCTCGACATCGGTGCGGGTGAGGGCCTTCACGGTGGTGCCGTGGTAGGGGATTGTTTCCAACAACCCTTCGGTGTTCAATATGTGGATTGCCTCGCGCAGTGGGGCACGGCTCACACCGAACTGCTCCGCAAGTTCCGTTTCGATGAGGGGCTGACCGGGCTTAAGCTGGCCGCTGAGGATGGCTTCTCGGAGTTTGTCTCGTACTTGTTCGCGAAGCGATTGGTTTTTAATTTGGCCTAGTGACATAATCTTCTTTGCGTTGCATTGTCGACAATCTACATTATAAACCGTATAACGAGTAAAGAAAAGCCAATGACAAGTAAAAAAATCACGGGTATCTTTAATATTCTCGCGACTCCATTCACCGCAGACCAACAGGTCGACCCGGATAGCCTGCGCAAACTGGTCAACTTTCAAATCGACCTCGGCGCGTACGGCCTGACGATCCTCGGCGTGCTGGGCGAGGCGGCCAAGCTCGACGTAAACGAGCGCACACAGGTGATGCAAACCGTCCTAGAAACGGTTGATGGCCGCGTACCGGTCGTCGTGGGGACGTCTCATCGAAATACGGCAAGCTGCCTGTCACTGAGCAAAGCGGCCTTCGACGCCGGGGCAGCGGGCGTGATGATCGCCCCGCCCCCCATCGAAGACGCCGACGACGCGCGGATTTTCGGATATTACGAGATGCTCTGCGCAGAGTGCGCCGGAGCTATTGTCGTGCAGGACTATCCCAAAGTAAACGGGGTCTACATGTCGCCGGAAGTTATCGCCCGCCTCGCAGATGAACTCCCGAACGCGCGCCACCTCAAGCTCGAAGACCCGCCGCTGATGCAGAAGGTATCGGCCATCCGCGCGCTGACGAACAACATGGAAATTTTCGGCGGGCTGGGCGGTATGTTCCTGCTGGAAGAACTCAAGCGTGGCACCGACGGCACCATGACCGGCTTCGCATTTACCGAAATCCTCGTGGCGATCTTCAAGGCATTTAGCAACGGCGACGAAGCCCGCGCGACCGAAATCTTCGACCAGTATATGCCGCTCATCCGCTACGAAAATCAGCCGGAGATCAACCTGACGATTCGCAAGGAACTGTTGCACCGCCGGGGCGCGATGGCCCACGCCACCCCGCGCGACCCCTTCAAACCAATCGACAGCGGTACGCACGATGAAATCAGTTGGGTGTTAGCGCGCGTGGGCATCACCGACCCCACCCAGAAACTCGCCCTTTGAGGTCGTGCCGGGCTGTGGCATCGTATGGCGCGCGTCGAGTGTTCGCGAATGACGGAATGGTATGGCCCGGTACATCACAATTTCGATTCTGCTGGCGCTCTGGTGGGTGGGCCTCATCCGTGCAGATAACGATGCCATCTGGTACGACGAGTGGTGGACGGCCTTTTACATCGGGGCAACTACCGAAGTCGCCGATAGTTCCCCGCCGGACGTACTCGAACGTGTACTCGCGAACACCGATCACGAGCGGAACCCGCCGGGGTATTACCTGCTGTTGGGTGGGTGGGGCAACCTAGTCGGCTGGGCAGATGTGCCGCTACGGGCCTTTTCCTTACTGGCAGCGATACTCACCATCGCGATAACGTACCGCCTCGGCGAAGACCATCGTGTGGGCCTCGCTGCGGCAACGATTCTGGCATTCAGCAGTTTCTTCATCTACTACACCCACGAGATGCGGACCTACAGCCTCGCGGCGACGTTCGGGGCGCTAACGTTGCTCGGGTACCGGCGGCACACGCCGCTTCTGCTGTTTGTGGGTGTGGCGGGGTTGGTGTACACCCATTACCTCAACGCGCTGATATTGGTGCCGCTGGGGGTGTATCACCTGTTGTTCGCGCCCAAAAATCGACGGTGGTGGGAAATCTCCGCAATGGTCGATGCCGCCGGGCTAACGCTGATCCCGTGGCT
>CAYSVE010000804.1:0-2657 GCA_964434365.1 uncultured Anaerolineaceae bacterium
GGCGCGCCCCAACGTTAGCTAATCGGGTTCGATGCAAACCACAGTGCCGTCGCCCCAGTTGTATTTCTCTGCCATCATCGTCTGCACGACGGCGATCAACTCCGCATCCTTCGTTTCATCGAGTATTCGTGCATGGCCGTGGTTTGCTGTTGGCGGGTTTGCGCCCTGCTCTGCGACGTAGTACATCACCTCACTGTCGTGCTGAATGTTCTGTATCCAGTGTGCGTTGTCGCGCTTCTCGGCGACGATGAAATAGCTGCCCCGGTCCTCCACGAACCAGATTTCGATTTTGTGCGGATTGCCTGTTTTCCAACCTTTGGTGGTTAGGTACAGGAAGGTTTCTGCCATGTAGCTTACTCCAGTGCGAGGGCGGTCGGTTGTTCGATGGTTTGCACGGTGTTCTCGGGGACGGTTTCGCCGACTGCGTTGTTCTCCGAGAGCGGAATCGGCACGAAAATGAAGATGAACAGGATAAGCGTGAAGATGGCGACGTAGCGACGCCGGTTATCGAGCGGTGTAATCGTATCGAGTGGTGTGGCGTGCACACGCCCGAGCAGCAACAGCAACAGGACCCACAGAACCCAAACCTGGCTGATGAGCGCTAGCACGATCATCGTACCGATAACGGGGTAATACGCCAATTTAGCACGCTCACCCAATAGCGAGTACAACACATGCCCGCCATCGAGCTGGCCCACGGGGAGGAGGTTAAGCCCGGTGACCAGTAGCCCCACCCAGCCAGCCCATGCTAGTTGATTCACGTAGACGTCCTGCATGCCATTCGGCAAGAACTGGCCGAAGGTGATGATCTTCGCCAGAGCGTAGAACACCGAATTCCCCTCCAGCAGCCCACCAGGTTGGATCAAGTTTATGGGGGAGGTTGCCAGCCCGATAAACAGAATCGGCACTGCGAAGACCATCCCTGCCAGCGGCCCTGCTGCGCCCATGTCCATGAGAACTTTGCGGTTGCGCATCGGCTCGCGCAGGCGGATGAACGCGCCCATCGTGCCGACGATGCCAAACGGCAGTGGAATAAAGTAAGGCAACGAAACCGAGTGTTTGTGTGCACGCGCCGCGAAGTAGTGGCCCAGTTCGTGCGCCCCCCAGATGAGCGACAGGCTGATGGCGTAGGGGTACCCACGCCAGATTTCTGCGAGGAATGTACCCGTGCTTTGCATCATCGCCTCGGCACGAGCGGGGTCCTCGGCGTAAATCGCGCCGATAGCCATCTGCGCGCCGACGAACAGCACACTGAACAGCGTCAGCACAGCCAATATCAAGTTGATCCACCAACGCCCTTCTACCGGGCGCACCCGCCCACGCAAAATGTGCACCGTGTGCGGATTACTCGTGCCGTCGCCCTCTTCGTTGGGGCGGAACACCGGCAGCATGTTCTTCGGCTTTAGCAGGTCGTCGAGCTTGTCGTAGGCTGCCTCGGCACTCCCCTTTAGCTTGCCCACGAATGTGATTTCGTAGTCGCTGAGTGGGTTGAACAGGCCGATTTCTTGCGGGTCGGGGGTGTCTTGCACCATCGTATTGACGTGCATCACCTGCTCGACGAGGTCGCGCAGTTCGATGTGCAAGGTGTCGACCGGGTTCGTATCGGTGACGTAGTCATCTCGGCGGTGGATGGGCTGTTCCAGGGAGGAGGACGCCGGTTCGTTTAGCATAGGTATGGCTCCGAATTTAACTCAGGCACTAGCATAACGCACCTCGCCCACTTGTGCGGCCACTGTAAGGGGGTTCTATACAATTTCTTGTGCAACGATTATGGCAGCGTGATGATCTGCCATGCCTCGCCCTCTGGCAGCAGGCGAAGTACGGTGCCATCGGCACTACTGAGAAACAACTCCCTGTCCTCGCCCCCTTCGACCGTCTGCACGAAGCCGTCGAAGGTCGCCTCCTGGGTGATGCCCAACCCCAAGCGGCTGCGGACGATGTCGTTGCCGCGCCACACAAACCCGAGTTCCCGTAGCGGTTGCACCTGGCCGGGACGCAGCGGGAAGTTCTCCGCCGATTCTGGATGAATCTCCGGGTTGTAGCGGTTGTCGAAGCCCACCCACGCCGGGTCGAAGCCGTCGTTGAGCAGCGCGTACACCTGATTCAACTCACCCACGTACACCATGCGCCCACGCACAAACTCCTGTTCGACGATTTGCGTGATCACTGGCTCCGTGGAGGGGCAGGCTTCTGGCGCGGGCACGAAGAACCACGTCACGGGGCATGTGAGCGGAATGGTGAGCACCTGCTCCACACGTTGCACGCTCTCGCCCACACTGATGACGAAATCGACCGCGCCCCGGTCGGCTCGGCTGGTGCTCACCGTCAGGCTGCCGTCTGGCGAGACGTTCCATAGCTGGTTTCGGGCGCCGCCGGGGTCCAGCCGATAGATCGTCGCGCCGTTCACATTCCGCGTGGACCAGTACAGCGTGAGGTCGCTGCCGGGGGCCACCGCCTGTGTATCGGACGTGAAAAACTCGATGCGCGGCGCGTTGGGGTTGATCACCCGCGTCGGACTGGGACGCGCGGCGGCTGCGGTGCTGGTCGGCCCGAACAGCGATGTCGGCGACGGCCCGGCGGTGGTCGTCGCGGGCGGGCGTGTGTGTGTCGCGGTGGGGGTGGCGGCGCGGCTGGGCCGCGTCGGGGTGGGGGTAAGC
>CAYSVE010000805.1:0-2656 GCA_964434365.1 uncultured Anaerolineaceae bacterium
GGTTGCCGCGAGTGCTGTTTTGTCTGTAAAGATTTTAAGTTGGTCGTCTGTGTAGGCTCGGTTCATTTTGTCCGTACCGACGGCCATCACGCCCAGCGTGTTGGAACCAGCGATGAGCGGAACGCCCATCCACGATTTGAGCCTTGCGTCAAGGTAGAGGCGTTGGGTGCCGCGCTCGGTGATCTCGCGCAGGTAATTGTCAATCTTCAGCGCTTTGCTATCGCGAATAATTTCGCTAAACAGGTCGTTGCTAATGGGCCAGCGATTTGTTTCACGGTCGCGATAACGCTCATCGCCTTCGAGGAAGAAGGCGAAGTACAGTTGCTTCACACTTGGCTCGCGCAGAACAATGTAGAAGTGTGTGGCGGCGATGAGCTTCTGTGTTTGTGCGCTGATGAGTTCCAGCAGGTCGTCGAACTCCACCGCGAAGTTTACTGCCTGGCTGACGGAACTGAGCACGCCCAATTCGCGGACGCGTTTCTCGAGCGATTCCACAACTTGGGCACGCTCTACCGAAACGGCCATCTGCTTGCTGATGTTTTCCAGGTGTCGCATTTCCTCGTAGCCGAATACTTGCTCACGAGAACGCGGTTTGCCCATACTCACAAAGCCGGTGAGCCGCCCAGAACCTTGCAACCCTGCGAGCACCGATGTTTTGAGCACGTTTAGCTGCGACCGCTCGGCAAGGAGTTCTGGCGGCCAGGGAGTGTCGGAATCCAGGTAAATGGGGGCGCGGTGAACCTGCAATAGTTGAACCAACTCACTGTTTGCGTCGAACCGAATGCCGGTTTCGGCCTGTGAGTGCGCGTGTGCAACGTAGGCACTCCCGTTTTCGTTGGGCAGGAAGATGAAGAAACTGCTGGGCATGAGGGCGTCTTCGGCGCTTTCGCGGAACAGTTTGATGATGTCATCGAAACCGTCGGCGGAAGACACCTCACGCGAAAACTGCTCAAGCCGATTCTGGTATTCGCGGCGTCGGCGGTAGTAGATTTCGTCGATCTGCGCCTGCAACCGGGTTCGGAAGGGCAGGAAAAGTGCCGCAATGAAGAACACCACAAATGCGATAAGGAGCGGATTGTCTGCGCCGATGTCGCCCACCATGGCGCTGAGCATCAGGTTAACGCCCAGCACCAGCATCCCGTAGCCCACAGCAAGCGATGCCAACATAATGCCATAGGTGATGCTCGCGGTCAGCAACTTATCGGTGTTGCCAGTTCGATATTGCAGCACAGCGTAGGTCATACTCATGGGGATGGCCACGTAGAAGGGCATCACCGAGATGCTATTGAATAACAGAATAGGCCGCTGGAAAACGAACAACAGTGCCGTTTCGGCAAACCACAAAATTACGGGCATCGCCGTGAGGCCGATACCGATAAAGGCTGTATTGATCTGGTCTCGCATCTCGGTGGATTGGACGCGGCGGCGGCGTTGGACCAGGGCCAGAAACAACACCACGAAACTAAACACCGTGAATAGAACCGGTAACTGCCATACGACCGAGAACTGCCGTGGCGATGACGGGTTGTAATAGAACCACAACGCGCTAATCGCAATACCCAGGGCCAACAGGGGCGGTAGGCCGAGGATGAAAGGGTATCGGTAAGTAGATGTGTTACGCGTCGGGTACATCAACGCCAGGACGAGCGCGGTGCCACCGACCATCGAGGTGGTGAACAGCCACAGCGGCAGGACAACGTGTGCTGTGCTGTTATTGAATGTGCCGACCATAAACGTGCCCAGCGTTGCCGACAAAATCGCGATCAGCAGGGCGGTGCTTTGCTGAGGCCGTAGGTAGACCAGGATGATGCCGACGCCGATGGAAACGATACCGGCGATAAGTGGGAAGTAGATGTACACCAATTGGTCGATCAATGGCAGTGACATCAGCGTCACGGTTGTCTCGCAAGAGGCGGTGCCGTCGACCGGAGCAGTGCACAAACCCGACGCAACCATCTCGGTCTGTGGACGTGCGAAGCCGATTGTGACCGTGTTGCCGACCTCGTAGCTCGCCAGGACTTCGTGGTATCGTTGGCGCGTTTCGGTGTAGTTTAGCGGGTTGTCGCTGACGATGTGCTGACCGTCGATCGCCACGATTTGGTCGAGGCGCTGCAAACCGGCGTCAATCCCGGTCCACGTTGTGGTACCGAAGGGGCCATTGCCATCGATGACGGTCGTGTAGGCGGTGGTGAAGCCGGGGAACGGCTGTTGTAACCACCGAATCGCCGCCGCTACGTAAATGATACTCAAGACAACGGCAATACCGAGTGCCCCAACGGCGACGTACCATAGAGGCCGCCGCTTGGCGACGGACACCGAGTAAGCCACCTGGCCGGTGTTTGTTGCAGCGCTCATACAGTCTTTCCCTGGATGAATTCACGTTTTGCCAACTTTTATTTTAGCATATTCCGTGCAACAACATGGGTTTGGTTTTTGTTGTTGCCAACCTCGCACAATTTCTGCTCATGTTCATGAGATGCTCAACGGGAACTCATGAAATTTTGACGATTACAGGCTTTGACGCTAGAATTTCCCGTTATCGAAACCGGTTTAGAAGATGTCATTCCGTTGTATGTATGATTAATATTTATAAATTCCGACCAACGAGATCTACACTCCCACACCCACCGTAGGCCTTCTAGCCTGCGGCCCGTGC
>CAYSVE010000806.1:0-2654 GCA_964434365.1 uncultured Anaerolineaceae bacterium
TTCCATTTCCTTGGCAGTCGCGACCAAGCGTTTAGCAAGATCGCGCGTTTGCTTTTCTGAGCCGTCTTCGAATTCATCGATCGGAGGGTACGTTACGAGTTCGATAATCGGCGCCCCGCCAGTCTTGTATACGTCCTCGTCGACAACACCTTTGCCAACGACTGACTCTTTCGACTGGTGATCCACGTTGACCTTGAAGCCATTGCCCTTAGCCATCGTGACCTCGTCTGTGAGCTTCAGTGCGAGTTTGGGGTCATCGTAGTAAACGTCATCGGCATTGTCTGCATCGTCATAAAGCTGCTGAGACTCAACGACGGTGGTTAGCTCAAGCTCGAAGCCAAAGCGCCCCTGCAACGCATCGCCATCCGCCGATGCTTGCCGCAAGTTACTGTGGCTTTCCCCGCTGTGGCGTTCGGCCTTGCTGCCCATCGTATCGGCTTCACGTTCGAGCTTGCGGTCCGCGTTGATGGGCGTGCCGGGGACGTTGGGCCTCACACGGCCTTGCTTCTGCTGCACGGCGTGCCATGCCTCGTGTGGGAGGTGCTTTTCCTGGCGCGGCGCCACATGAATATTGGAACCCTGCGTGTAGGCCAATGCGCCCACGCGCCCCGGCTTCGATGAGTTGTAATGCACCTGTACGTCGCTCATGGAATAACCCGAGAGCGCCTCGACACCGGCCTGAAGTTGAGCCGGTAGCTGGCCCTTCAGTTGCACTGGCCCAGCCGATGCAGGCGATGAGCCGGGCGCATCAGCGGCTTCGATGCCGTATTGAGGGGGTGCCTGCGCTGCCTCGGGCTGATGTTGCGTCGTTTCGGTTTGGGGTGTGCCCTCGTTCTGCTGATGGGTACGGCTGTGCGTTTCTTTCATCAGTTTGGCCTCCGCTTCGGTAGCATTATTTTAGCCGCTTTTGCCTTCTTTGGCGTACTCTCTACGAATCCCCTGAGAAACATCTGCAAGGGTGATGATGGTGTCGTCGCGGCTGAGGGCCTGCAACGACGCGTAGCGAACCACATTCATGATCGCCCCACCCGTCAATGCATGGTCACGCGCAATCTCGTCAAGGTTGAGGTCGGCATCAAGGCTGCTGACATCCGAGAAGCCGTTCTGCCAAAGCTGAAGGCGCTCGGTGGGGCGCGGCACCGGGAAGTAAATCATGCTCTCGAACCGTCGCGCAAAGGCCTCATCGAGGTCATCGCGGCGGTTAGATGCGAGGATCACCAGCCCGTCGAAGGTTTCGATGCGTTGTAGCAGATACGACACTTCCTGGTTGGCGTATCGGTCGTGTGCATCTTTGGTTTCGCTCCGTTTGCCAAATAACGCGTCTGCTTCGTCGAAGAAGAGAATCCAGTTGCGCCGCTCAGCATGGTCGAAAACCTTAGCGAGGTTCTTCTCAGTTTCGCCGATGTACTTCGAGACGATCAACGATAGGTCGACCTTGTACACATCACGATTCGTCGTGCGCCCGAGTAAACAGGCCGTCATTGTTTTGCCCGTGCCCGGCGGGCCGTAAAACAGGCAACGATGCCCGGGGCGCAACTTCGAGGCCATCGCCCACTCGTGGAGGAGGGTGTCGCCGTGTCGCAGCCACGTCTCGATTTCACCGATTTGCTTGAGTGTGCCCGGGTGCAAAATCAGGTCGTCCCACGTCAAATCGGTTTGGATGTGCCGCGCGGGGAAGTCCACGCTGTAATCCATACGGCGGGATTGCCCGGTCGTGAATACGCCGAGGCTCATATCGCTGAGGAAAAGTGGCGCGTGCAGTATCGGTTCGGTGTTTGGCACCGAAATACGCATGATGTGATCGCGGATGAAAAAATGATTCTGCTCGAACATCGCTTGCACGCTTAAACGTTCCGCGAGGCCCGTGCCCCCGAGAACAAACGCCAGCGTTTCGAGCGTGGGCCAAAACGCATCGTTGCGGACGACGCCGCCAAACTCGGTAAAGCGGCGGCCAAATGTCTTGTTCTGAGTGAAAAATACGTCGAGTAACTGCGGGCGCAAGTAAGGCGCGAGGGCGAGAACAATCGCGACGCGCTCCGCGAAGTTGAGGTTATAGGCGAACAAGAACGCCGAATACGGTGATGACCCCGGTTCGAAGGCGGGCGGCTCCACACCTGTTATCGACGTGATATCGGTTTCCATGTCGAAGTACAGCTTAAACCGGGCATCGAGCAGGCGCGCAAGCCAGGCCAATTCCTGTTCGAGGTCGTGGGCGTTCTCCTGTAGCAAACTCATGGGCTACCACTCCACCTGCAACGGGACCGGCATCCATGGCAGTTTCACCCAGCCCCAACCCCACGGGAAGCGCGACAACACGACATCGTACGCCTGTTGTTCCACGCGCAACAAGCCGATACCGTCACGCCACACGAGTGACCCGGCCCGCAACAGAAATGTGCCACGCAAGCCATCGATGGACATGTTGCGCAGTACGGGGGCCTGCGCAATCACCGCGAGCAGTAGCTGGTCACACGCTTCGAGTTGTTCATCTTCCAGCGGCAACGTCACATCGACAACATCGCTGACGTTCAACCCGCAAAGAAATTTGTTCAGCGGCAGATCGTACTCTGCGACATCAGGTTGGCCGCTGACCAGGTACTGCGTCAGCAGCACAGCTTTGTCAATTGTGACTGCGTCGACGAAATTGCCCTCCT
>CAYSVE010000807.1:0-2653 GCA_964434365.1 uncultured Anaerolineaceae bacterium
AGCGATGCGGGCACGCCGGGCATCAGCGACCCCGGCTACGAACTCATCAACGCCATGCTGGCGGAGGGAATCCCTGTGGTGCCGTTGCCGGGTGCGAACGCGGTCATCACCGCGATGGTGGCGAGTGGCCTGCCGAGCGATGCCTTTGTGTACCTGGGCTTTTTGCCCAAACGCGAGAAATCGCGCCGCGACCTCTTCGAAGAACTGGCGGACGAGCGACGCACGCTCATCGCCTACGACAACCCCTACCGGCTCGCCGAGAGCCTGCAAATCGCGTTCGAGGTGTTGGGCGACAGGCCGGTGTGCGTCGCCCGCGAGATGACCAAGCTGTTCGAGGAGTTCAACCGCACCACGCTCGCGTACGCGGTCGATTATTACGCCGACGAACCGCCCAAGGGCGAAATCACGCTCGTTATTGGCGGGGCAGTCGGTGACCTCGGCCAATGGGATGAGGACCGTGTGCGGCGCGCGCTCGCCGAGCGCATGGAGCAGGGCGAGAAGCTCAGCCGGGCGGCGAAAAGCATCGCCAAAAAGTGCGGCTGGAACAAGCGCGATGTGTACGCACTCGGCACCGATTTGCAGAAGCAGTAGCGCGCAAACCAGCGCACGGGCCGATGCACTTGTCGGCCCGCTTCTCACACGCACTGTCATCAATCGAAGGTAGCAAGCAGCCCCCCCAACGATGCGAACACCCGCTCGCCCTCCGTCGCCTCCGGCGTGGTGAGCGTCCACCGCCCCGCATCGACCGTGACGCGCGTAGCGGCATCCTCGTGGAGGGTGTAGCCGAGGCGCTGCAACGCGCGGCGCGTCCATGTGGCGGCATCGCTCTCACCTACCACGGTGACGAATCCCCTGCCATTCTCATAAACCCTAAAGCCACCCGTCTCGCGGTCGAAGGCCACGCCCTCGCTGCGGAAAGCCGCCTCGAAGCCGCCGTCGAGCACGAGGGCCTCCGGCACACCGGTTCGCACGCTTCCATCCGGCCCCATCAGCCACAGATGATCGGCAGTGCGCAGCGCGAGGTCGAGGTCGTGGGTGCTGAGGAGCACCGCGCGCCCGGTCTCGTGGGCCAACCTGCGCAGCAAACGCATCACCTCTACGCGGCGCGGCAGGTCGAGGAAGGCGGTCGGCTCGTCGAGGAAGAGCACGGCAGGCTCCTGCGCAAGTGCCCGTGCGATCATCAGTTTTTGGCGCTGGCCATCACTCAGTTCGCCGACCGGGTTCGTGGCGATGTCTGCCGCACCGACGGCCGCCACCGCCCACCGAACGACGGCCTCGTCGCGGGTAGTCAGGCGTCCAGCCCAGCCAGTGTAGGGGTGTCGGCCCAGCGCGACGAGCGCGTACCCGGTGAGCATACCGGGGTCGGGTTGCTCCGTGAGGACCATGCTCAGGCGCTTGGCCCGCTCCGCAGGGGGCAGGCGGTGCAAGTCATCGCCGAGCAAGGAAACGCGCCCACCGAGCGGCTTTTGCATCCCGGCGAGGGTGCGCATCAGTGTCGATTTGCCCGCGCCGTTCGGCCCCAGCAACGCGATCATTTCCCCGGCGTGGAGTTTCAATTCCAGTTGACTCGAAATGGCTCGGCGCGGGTAGCCAGTGCTCAGCGCGTGCGTTTGGAGGACGGGTACGGATGTCATCATTCGTCGCCCACCCGCGATAGCCAGTCGTCTTGGTGGGCGCTACCCGATGTTTTAACCCCGCCGCCAAACCCTGTAAACAGAGAGCGGGCTTTTACCGCGCTCGCAACAACAAATTTTCCGTTTTCGGTGCGTCGTATCGTAGTCGGGTAGTGTATATGCATCATATCGCCGCCTTAATCACACGTTTGCGCACAATCACCCAAATGACGACCGGCGCGCCCATCAACGCGGTGACGGCGTTGAGCGGGAGCACCAGCGAACTACCCGGCACCTCAGCGATGAGTGCGGCTACGAGAGCGACGATCGCGCCGATAATCGCCGTGCCAGGGAGCAACAGCCGGTGGTCGGATGTGGTGAAAAGCCCTCGGCACAGGTGCGGCACCGCCACGCCCACAAAGCCAATCGGCCCGCAGAAGGCAGTCACGGCCCCGGCCATTAGCGCCGTTGCAGCGATGACCGCAAAGCGCGCCCCGGCCAGGTTCAAGCCCATGCTGGCGGCGTAGTGTTCGCCCAGCAGCAGCGCGTTGAGCGTCTTCATCTGCGCGAACGAAACGACGAGGCCGATGGTCACCGCAGGAGCGAGGATGCGCAGTTGATCCCACGTCACGGTGCCGAAACTGCCGAAGGTCCAGTTGATGTAAGCCTGAATGCGCTCGGCGACGGCGAAGAACAGCAGTAAACTCACGATAGCGCTGGTGAGGTAGCCCAGCATCAACCCCACGATGAGCAGGGTCATGCGGCTTTCGACGATGCTGGCGACAAGCAGCACCACCGCCAGCGTGAGGCCTGCACCTGTCGCGGCGGCGGCGGCCAGCGCGAAGTCGCCCGCAAAGCCGACCCCCGCCAGCACCGTCGTACCAATGGCACCTGTCGCGAGCACGACGAGGGCCACGCCCAGGCTCGCGCCGCTGCTGATGCCCAGAATAAACGGCCCGGCCAGCGCCTTGCGGATCACAAAAGGCCAGGTCACCCCCGGCTGCCCATCGGATCAGGCCGCGCAGCCGCTCAGCCTGGGT
>CAYSVE010000808.1:0-2629 GCA_964434365.1 uncultured Anaerolineaceae bacterium
CGCAACCGTATTGTGGTCATGTTCCTGTAGTTGAACGCCCACATCGGTATCGAGGTAACGGCCCATTTTGTTGTGCAGGTTGGCAAGGCTATTTTCCAACGGCAGCGAGGACGTGAAAACGGCACCGCTTTTTCCGCGTTTGCGCTTAGGCATGGGTCAAATTCCTTTAACTTGTGTACGGCACAGCGTCCACTTCGATTGCCGCGAAGAGGTAGCGCATGGCCTGCGCATGCAACAGGCGGTGCTGTCTCCTCAGCGCTAATCGTCGCAGGTTGGTCATCACGAGCGTGACGACAAGCACCAACCCGAAAAACCCAACCAGGAACAACGCCCCTTCGTAGTCGGGAAAAGACCGCAAGTAGTCCACGAACGCCGCCAGAAACAGAAACACGGCGAACAGGTCGATCATCGCTAGTCCCGGCATCCCCCGAAATTCATCGTGTAAGGTTACGGTCGTGCCGCTTGGGCGCTGCTCTAAATACCCTTCGAAATCGCCTGGGATTGTGATAGGAGGCACAGATTTGAGTTTCCTGGGGTCTGCTTCCACATGAATCGAAAAATGCGCGTTTGCATCGCCATGCTTGTACTCAACGCTGACGGTCTCTTGGTGGGTTTGGCGCGTCTGTAGCCAGTAGATGCACTCGGCTATGGGTAATTTCGATGCGTAGCGCGTCGTATTTGTCATCTTCGGTCTCACAGTTTTTAACATGGTAAGCGGTACGGTGTTTCGCGAATCCCCCAATGTTTCGGGGTGCATGGCCGTTTTCTGTACATTTTACTGACTTCGACCCTAAAATCTGCGATCGACATCGTGCCGTTCAAGGTGAGTATTGTCACGGACGTAGCATGGTCGTCATGGGGCGTAGGGACGCGCTTCTGCGCGTCCGTGTACCGAAACCCCATCGTTTTTTACCGGCACGATGTCACCGACAGAAAATTGGTCTCATAGATAGATAGATGGATAGGACTTTCGCTTGAGATGTTCATAAAGGGTCATAGTAGGGCAAATTATAAGGGAATTGACCTCTTGTGACCCTTGGATAGTTCACTGAGCGAAAGTCCTAATAGATAGAAAACCGCACAGTTTTCGGGTGGGGGCTACACGGCGTCTCGCCTGCGCCCCTACGCGGTTCGTCGAGGTGCTTCACTCATGTGCCGTAGTGCTCCACCTGTGAGAGGCTGCGTCCTTACGTTAGAATACTTCGCAAACGAACTATTAGCGCGAAAAGGGTTTTATTTGATGACCACACTCGACCACGCCAGCCTGAGCCTACTTACCGAGGCGGCGGCCAAGCTCGATGAGGGCTTTACGGCCAGCCTGCCCGCCTACGACCCCGCCGCAGACATCGAGCGGTTGCGCCCAGTGCTGCTACAAGTCGCACAGCGGATGCAAAACAACTACCCCTACCATCACCCGTTTTACGCCGGGCAAATGCTGAAGCCCCCGCACCCGGTGGCGCGGTTGGCCTACGCGCTGGCGATGTTCATCAACCCGAACAACCACGCCCTCGACGGCGGGCGCGAGTCGTCGAAGTTCGAGAAGGAATGCGTCGCGGACATCGCGCGCATGTTCGGCTGGGAAACGCACCTGGGGCACCTCACGGGCGGCGGCACGCTCGCCAACCTCGAAGGGCTGTGGGCCGCCGGTGAACTGATGGGCCGCGACAAAAAAGTCGTGGCGAGTGAACAGGCGCACTACACCCACAGCCGAATCAGTGGTGTGTTGGGGCTGCCCTTCGCGGCGGTCGATACCGACAACCGCGCCCGCATGAGCATCGATGCGCTGCGGGCCGAACTCGACAAGGGCGATGTGGGCACGGTGGTGGTCACGCTGGGCACCACGGCCACCGGCGCGGTGGACCCATTGCCAGATGTACTCGCGCTGCGCGAGGCATACGGCTTCCGCGTGCACATCGATACCGCGTACGGCGGCTACTTCAAGCTGGCCGATAACCTCGCGGCCCCGGCCCGCGCCGCCTACGACTGCATCGCCGAGGCCGACAGCGTCGCCATCGACCCGCACAAGCACGGCCTGCAACCCTACGGCTGCGGTTGTATCGTCTTCAAAGACCCATCGGTGGGCACGCTCTACAACCACGACTCGCCCTACACCTACTTCAGCAGCGACGAACTCCACCTGGGCGAAATCAGTTTGGAGTGCAGCCGCGCGGGGGCGTCGGCGGTGGCGCTGTGGGCGACGCATCAACTACTGCCGCCCGTGCCCGGCGGCGAGTTCGCAGCCGATGTCGCGAAGTGCCGGGCCGCCGCGCTCGATTTATACACGCGCCTTAAGGCCGACGACCGCTACGCCCCGGCCTTCGAGCCAGAGCTGGACATCATCAATTGGATGATAAAAGCAGATAGCGTTAGCGAAGCATCGGCGAAGGCGCAGGCTTATTTCGATGCTGCCGCCGAACAGGCAGTTCACCTTGCGCTGGCAACGCTACCGGTGAAATTCTTCGAGGGCGCGCTGGATGGGATGACGGTCGATGCGGAGAGAATCACGTGTGTGCGCGCGTGTTTGATGAAGCCAGAACACGCCGATTGGCTAGACCGGCTGTGGGACGTGATGACGACCATCGAGCTGTAGCGCGGGGTAATTTTCGGGCGGGCGACACACGACATCAGC
>CAYSVE010000809.1:0-2617 GCA_964434365.1 uncultured Anaerolineaceae bacterium
GGGGCGGACGCCGGTCGCGGTGGTGAGCAGCGGCGCGAAGGCCATCCTCGATTTACCGCTGACGCTGGAAACGCTGGAAACACAAGGCGTGCCGGTCATCGGCTATGGTGTCGATAGCCTACCCGCCTTCTACACGCGCGAGAGCGGCCTGGCCATCGACGCACGCGTGGACACGCCCCGGCAGGCGGCAAGCATCATCGCGGCGGCGATTCGGCTGGAAGCGCAAAATGGGCTGTTGTTCGGGGTGCCCGTCCCGGCAGATGACGCGCTCGCGGAGCACATCGCCGAGGAGGCCATCGCTAGAGCTACAGAAGAGGCCGCTGCGAAGGGCATCAGCGGCAAGGAGGTGACGCCCTTCGTGCTGGACCGGGTGAAGGCGATTACGGTCGGGCAATCGATGACGGCGAATATCGCGCTGCTGAAGAACAATGCGCTCGTCGGCGGCGCGATTGCGGCGGAACTGCAAAAACTGCTGTAGGGATTGCGGGGGCGGACGGGTCTTTCCGCCCAAACCTTATTTGTGGTTCCAGTAGTACACGATCAAATCCTGGTCCCACGTGGGTTCGCCGAGTTCGTGCAGATAGGCGAGCGTCTGCGCGCGGTGGTCGACGGCGTGGTTGGCGAGGTGAATCAGAATTTCCCAGGTATTGTTGGCATACGGTGCTCCGCTCGACGTTTTGTACTCGACCGGTTGCGCGGCAACCTCGTCTGTAAGGGCGTTGATGTACTGGCGGCTGGCCTCGAAAGCTGCGCTGAAGTTCGTCTCATCGACGGGCTGCTTGGTGATGCGCCGCAGCCAATGCCCCTCGGCGAAAACGAGGTGCCCGAGTTGTTCGCGCACACTTGGGAAGGAATAGCCGAAGTCGTAGTCGAGTTGTTCGTCGCTGAGGTGGCCGAGGCCATCCTGCACCAGCTTGAAAATTTCGGCGTAGTGATAACGGTACAGGTCGCGGATGACATCGGCGCTGACGGTTGCACCGCCGCGCTCGGGCATTTCCTCGCGCAAATAGTAGATGAGGTCCTGCGGTTGGGTGGGCGCGCCGAGCTTGTGCAGGGTGTACATCATTTGCGCGCGGTGGTCGGTGCCGTGCGTGATGCACGTGAGCAGTAAGCGCCACGCGGGGTCGGTTTGCTCACCGACGTCGTACGTCGGGTAGGTGACATCGGCCATCGGCTGATTCGGGGCCATTTCGGCGAGCAATTCGTCGACGCGCCCGTACACGTCTCGCCACAGTGTGGCGACGGCCTCACGTGTGGGGTAAGCCTCTGGCTGGAACTTCTGCGGGCGTGGCAGGCCCGCCGCCATGTGCACCCAGCGATTATCGACATCGGCAACGTGTACAAGGTGATTGCGCATCGAGCGCAGCGAAAAGTCGATTTCGTAGGTGAAGCGCTCTTCGGGCAGCTTATCGACACCCTGCCATACACGGGCAAAGGCCCACGCCTGATAGTCGAACAAGAGTCGTATCGCCTGGGTATTCATCGTTGGTTGCCTCCCACTTGCCAGATGTCTAAGCCAGTATCGCAGCCGATGACGAGCGTGGTGCCGTCCTCGCTCAGTTGGACCATATCTGGGGTACGAGCGCACGCGCGGTACGGGCCAAGCTCGATTTGCTCACCCGTGGCGACGTCCCACGCGACGACGACCGGCTGAAGGTCGATGTTTACCCCAATCACGAGGTCGCTGCTAGGTCCAAGTAGGAGCGCCTGCACGTAGGCACCGCCCAACGGTGCGATGAAGGTGTTCTCGCCTGCGTCGAAGTCGAGCAGGTACAGGTTTTCGCTCTGCGGGTCGCGCCAGACGAGGTGGCGGCCTGCCGCCCCGTTGATGTGCCCGAACATCGGCATGGCTTCGGCCTGTACCGTGCTCAGCGCCTCGCGTGTTTCGAGGTTCCACAGGGTAGCCTCGCCGCCCTCGGTAGAGGTCACCGCGAGGGGTGCGGGCATGCGTCCGATGCGCACCACCGCGTTTTCGTCGACCTCGGGGGCCGACGCGAAGCGCTCCATGACCTCGCCATTCGCCATATCGACCCGCACCACGTACGGCTCATCGGCAAGCACCTCGGCCCACACGAAGGCGGGGTCATCGGCAGGCCACACGCGTACCGGGCGATCCTCGGCATAGGCGACGACTTGTAGCGCGCCCGTCGGCAGGTCGTAGCGGGCGATGAAGTGCTGTGCGCCGTCGCTGTGCAGGCTCACGACGCCGTCGGTGCCAAAGGCCGCATCGAGCATCGTGGCGGGCAGGCCATCGCCGCCATCGACACGGTAGCTATCGAGCAAGTCGCCTGTGCGCGTATCCCACAATAGCAGGTCGTTCGTCCGGTTGATGGTCACCACGCGCGTGCCATCGGCGCTAAGCCGCAACCACCCAGACGCGAGGTCGCCGGCTTCGGCGGGTGCGGTGGCATAGTCGATTTGCTGCACCGACCCCAACGTTGCGACGGTTTCCGCTGTGATGGGTTGTGCCTGTAACACAAAAATCCACAAGAAAAACCCTGCGAGACGTGTCATAATCTGCTACCCTGCGCCGAACTCGACGGAATTATAGCACAACACCGACGCCCGCCCGCCGGGCCCAGAAAGCGCGCTATAATGACGGCGCAAGTAATGACAA
>CAYSVE010000810.1:0-2616 GCA_964434365.1 uncultured Anaerolineaceae bacterium
ACTGGTCTACCTCTCGTGGTTGTCCGTACCGGTTTCAGCACTGTTTTTGTACCGCACCGTCGCCGGGCTGCGTATTCGCGCAGTGGGTGAAAACAGTGAGGCGGCGGCAGCGGCTGGTGTGTCGGTGCGGCGCATGCAGTACCTTGCTTTAACGCTGGGGGGCGCATTGTGTGGGCTTGGCGGTGCACATCTCGCAGTAGGAGATTTGGCGTTGTTCCGTGAGAACATGACCGCTGGACGTGGGTTTATCGCGCTGGCAGCCGTTTATTTTGCTAGCGGAAACCCACGGATGTGTGTATTGGCGTGCCTGCTGTTCGGGCTGTTCGAGGCGATGCAGTTTCGGCTACAAACGACACTCAATGTGCCGACACAATTTTTCCAGATGTTACCCTACCTGATGGTGGTTGTGATGCTGGTTCTCATTTCGTTGAACAAAGAGAGGCAACAGTCGTTATGACAAAAGCCGCTGTACTGGTTATCGATATGGTGCGCGATTTTACCGATCTAGAGATTGGCAAGGTTGCCAACCGGCCTGCGTCTGAAATGGTTCCTCGCCTGAACGCGTTCGTGCAACAGGCGCGGGAGGAAGGCGCACAAATTATCTGGGTGGGCGATCGTCACCGGGCGGGCAAGCCCGATTGGGAGCTTGAGCATGTACGTGGCCATTGCATGGATGACACAGAGGGTATTGAAATCGACCCTGGCCTAGTGCAGCATCCCGATGACTACCAGATTTTCAAACGTCGCTTTAGCGCCTTTATGGGCACCGACCTGGACATGATTTTGCGCGATAATCAAATCGATACCATTGTGCTCACCGGGACGAAAACCAATGTTTGCATCCGTGCGACGGCGCAGGATGGCTTTTCCCACAACTATCATGTCATCGTGCCGCGCGAATGTGTCGCGACGGATAAACAACATCTGCACGACGCAAACCTGGAAGATATTGGCAAATACATGGGCCGCGTCGTCTCAGTGGATGAAGCGCTCGCACTGATCCACGAGAAAATGATGGTGACCTGATGCTCGATGTGCTTGCTTCGGGTTACCCAAGCCTAGACACGATTTTCGCGGCATCTCACAGCCCAAAGGTCGGCGAAACGGCTTTACTGGACAAAAGTCCTGCACATCAACGGCCGCACTACGGTGGGTGTGGTGCGAATGTAGCTGTGGCACTCAGCCATCTGGGTTTTCGGGCGGGCGTCGCGATGGTCGTCGGCGATGATGAACCGGGGCGCATGTACCTAAAATATCTGGACCAACTCGGTGTGAATGTCCAAGATGTAACTGTCTTGAACGGTGTGTATACCAGTCAGGCTTTGTTGTTTCGCGATCCCAACGGGGAGTATCAGATATTTTTCTATCCTGGCGCGGCAGATGCATGGCACGGCGACCTGACACTGAACAATAAGGGGCAAACCCGCTATGGCCTGGTAACTGTGGGCAACAGGCGCCACAACATGGCCTTTGTCGAGCAGCTTTGCGAACAAAACGTCCCTCTCATCTGGCAACTAAAACCCGACATTGCCGCCTTCCCAAAAGCCGACGCTGCCTATTTCGCGCGAAAGGCGGAATTGATCCTGATGAATCACATCGAGGCCGAATACTTGCTCGACGCGATGAACTTAACCCGAATCCCATCGTTGTTGAATGAGCAAACGCACACAGTTATTGTCACGAATGGGAAGGATGGCATCACGATATATACATCCGATCGTGAGGTGAACGTGCCGGCGGTCGCGGCTCATATCGAAGATACGACAGGTGCCGGAGACGGCTTTACAGCGGGCTTCATCGCGGGGTTGTTGCAACAACGCGATGCGGTTATCAGCGCACAGATTGGCAGCGTCGTGGCATCATTTGTGTTAGAGAATGTTGGCTGCCAGACTAATTTGCCAACCTGGGCGACGATGCTGCCTCGTTACGCCAAGTATTTTGGTGCGTTATGAGCCAATCACTCTATTTGAAATGCACACCCGACGACATCGGTGACGTCGTACTACTCACGGGTGACCCCGCCCGCGTGCGTCGCATAGCAGCCCAGTTAGAGGATGTCCGTGAGGTCGCCCAAAACCGTGAATTCTACACTGTAACTGGCAGTTATAATGGCGTGCTAATTAGTGGGGTGTCGTCAGGAATCGGTGCACCCTCAGCCGCAATTGCTGTCGAAGAACTGGTTCAACTTGGCGCAAAGGCCATTGTCCGCGTCGGCACCATGATGGGTGTCCTTGCGCCGCTGGGGGTATTTGTCCTTTCCACAGGTGCAGCACGGTACGAAGGCACATCTGCCGATTATTTGCCGATGAATTATCCGGCTGTGCCCGATTGGGCACTCTCGCGGCATTTGCAGACGGCTGCGCGCAGGTTAGGAGCAACGACCCAAACTGGTATCACCGCCACATTCGATTCATTTTATCCTCGTATGGCTCCGGCCCTGGTAGGGCATGGATTACCACAGAGCGAGGAGCTACGTCGGGCGGGTGTGCTGGCGCTCGATATGGAAACGGCGCTGTTGTATATCGTGGGCATGCGCCTGAGCATTCCAGTCGCATCGATGTGCCTGGTCGCGAATGAATCAGAACCCTTCACCATTATCGACGCGAACGCGCGCAC
>CAYSVE010000811.1:0-2612 GCA_964434365.1 uncultured Anaerolineaceae bacterium
GGGGTGATGGGGGCGTTAAGTACCCTGATTCTGGTTAAAGAACTGGCGGATCTGGATTTTAAGGTGCCCGCAATCCTGGGGATCCTGCCGACCCGGGATCAATGGGTGGGTCAGAACCGCACCAA
This sequence comes from uncultured Anaerolineaceae bacterium, assembly GCA_964434365.1. GTDB lineage: Bacteria > Chloroflexota > Anaerolineae > Aggregatilineales > Phototrophicaceae > CAYSVE01. The sequence continues at coordinate 126 of CAYSVE010000811.1, forward strand.
AATGTCCAAGGCGGCTTTGGAGGCCCTAGAGGAGGTTTTGCATGACGTAAAAATCTTCGGATCCATCCGACAGAGCACCATCGTGCAGCAGACCAACAGCATGGGCTGGTCCCTGGCTGAGGCAGGCGAAAAGACCTTGGCAGAACCCTACGAAGAGGTGATTGCCACCCTTTTGCAGCGTACTCCTGTTCTTGTCTAGTCCTCCGTGATTCCGCCCTATGGGGGGCGGGGGGGGGGGGTGGGGGGCGGGGGGCCCGGTGGCGGGGGGGGCGTTGGGGGGGTGCCTGGCGATGACCAGCGGCAGGGCGGTTGCAACGGGTTGAGGTGAGGCCACCCGCGTGGCAAGCGTCCCCAGCAGCACACCCGCAAGCAGGGCAACGAGCAACAACCCCAGCGTGCGCCACAACGATGGGCCGCCCATCAGGCCATCCAGGCGGCGCTGTATGCGGTTGCGCGCGTCGTCGACAACCGCGGGCGGGTAGGCCATACGCCCTATCAGCAGGCCGGATTCGAGCATGGGGTGCAGGTCTGCTGCGAAGTTGGGGTAACGCGCAAGGCACGCAGCGACCGTCTCGCCATCGGCCAACCGTGCGATGCAGTCTTCCAGCGCATCGATCAGGTTTTGGTCAACCATCGCGAGCCTCCGTAACCGGGTCTTGCAGTAGCATCCGCAAAGTATTGACGGCCCGGAACTGAAGCGCCTTGATGGCGTTGACGTTTTTGCCCATGATGTCGGCGGTCTCTTGCAGGTTCAGCATTTGGTCGAACCGCAACAGGAGCACTTCCTGCTGAGCGGGGGCCAACATCCGCAGCGCGCGCCTGGCTCGTTCGATGTCGATATTTTGGATGGCCTGCACCTCGGGGCCTAGCTCTGGCGGAGACGCCAACCACTGATCGATTGTTTCTAGTGGAAGCGGTTCGTTACCACGAAAGTGATCGGCGATTTCGTTGCGCGCTACCCGGAACAACCAGCCGCGCAGGCTCCGGTTTGGCGGGTGGCTACCACGCAGCGCAACCAGAAACTTTGCGAATACCTGGCTCGTCAAGTCGTCCGTCGTTTGGGGGTCGCTCACACGCAGCCGAATGTACTGGTAAATGGGCGAGAAGTACGCCTTGTAAATTTCCGCCGTGGCGGCGCGGTTCCCTGCTACAGCGGCCTGTAGCAGCCGGTCTTCCTCTACAATATCGGGCAGGACAATCACAATCATACGAATTGACCATAACCTCTCGGGCAGTGTACCGTCGATAGGATAGTGTTTCGACAAATCAAAGGTGTTCTCTCTATGCCAAGGTTACTTCTTTTTGGACTTGTCATCGTACTCGTTGCGATACCACTGGTTGCGACCGCCCAGGAGTCCGCCGTTACTGCGCCCGACCTCACCGGGTTGAACGTACCGCAGGCTGTGGCCGCGCTCAACCGAAACGGCCTGCGCATGGGTGCCACGCTCGGCAGCCAATGGACGCCAGACGCGCCTGCGCCCATGGGCACGGTTGGCGCGCAGTCCCTCGCTGCCGGTGATAATGCCCCATTTGGGACCATCGTGGACATCACCGTGCTGACGACAGATACGATTCTCGTCGTCTACGATGATAACGACATCACAATGGTCAACCAGACAAGCGGGCCGCTGGATATGGCGGGCCTTGCATTCAGCAGTGCCGACGGCACGAAGTTCTTCGCGGCAAGCGAGTGGACGCCGACCCTCGAACCCGGCGACTGTGGGCAGCTATGGTCCGTCACCACACGGCGCGAGCCAAAACGCCTGCCCGAGTGCGATGTAACCGTGTGGCAGGGCACCAACCAGGCCGACCGACACTTCTGGACAAGCCTGGCGGGTGTCAGCGAGTTTATGGTGGTGCGCGAGGGGGTGCCGCGCCTCACATGCCCGGCGGCCCCCGCTGGCACCGAGCCGCTACGCTGCAATTTCTTCCTCTCTGGGGCTACAGGCGAGGAGGTACCTTATATTCACTTTGCTTACACGACGGAAAGCCTGGCCATCATCAACACATCTGACGATCGGTGGATGCCGCTGGACGAAACCCCGCTGTTGTACGCCACCACCGAACAGTTGATCCCGCGTGTGCGCACCACCTTCACCGACCCCGATATTTTGGGCGATGTAACACGCCTCGCGCCCGGGCAGTGCCTGCTCTTCGCAACGGGGGCGGCTGGCCCGCCGCAAAGCTGCGACGTGCTCGCCTCAACCACATTGACGACCGAGGCTGCCTTCTGGCAACAGGGCTTCCTCGTCGATAGCTCGACGGACCGCGACCGCGAACCGAAGCTGTGCCCGCCAGCAGATGTGGCCCGGCAAACGCGCTGCATCCTCCCGCGCTAGCCCTACCCGGGGAGGCAAGGGTGGATTGTCTCCCCAGGCTTTGTTTTTAGCTAATCGTCGTCGTCATCACCGCCGCCGCCACCGCGCCGGCCACCGCCACCATCGTTGCCGCCACCACCACCGCCACCACCACTTGCAGAACTCCCAC
>CAYSVE010000812.1:0-2612 GCA_964434365.1 uncultured Anaerolineaceae bacterium
CGGCAAACCCGGTATTGCGTGCCCTGTCTTTGATCACCCCCTGGGTTCTCGCCGCAGTAGCGCTGGGTGTCGCGTTACGGACATTCGTGTACTGGGGCCGACGAAACGCGAGCACGGCGCAACCCGTTATCGCCACCAATGAATCATCCAAACCAGACGATTACAGAGCCATGTTGGAGCAGGACGTCAGGGGGGACTTACTATGACGGATGTACCACACACTGCCAACGTAAAATCGGAATCGGAGCCGACACGCCGTGGCTTATCTGCTGGCGACTACGCACTGATTGTGGGGGTACTGGTGCTGATCACCGTCGTTGGCTTCGCGCTACTGCGCAACAATGGTCAACCTGTATCGGGTCGCGCGCCAGACTTCAACTTCATAACATTCGATGGCGAAGAGATGAGCCTGCGCGATTTGCGCGGCGAAGTTGTGGTGTTGAATTTTTGGGCCAGTTGGTGTGGTCCCTGCGCAACCGAAGCCCCCGAACTGCGCGCAGCCTGGGCGCATTACGAGGGCCGAGGCGTGCAATTCCTCGGTATTGCCTATGCCGATAACGGCTCACGGTCGATTGAGTTTCTGGCGGACTATGGGCTGTCCTATCTCAATGCTCCTGACCTCGGTACTCGCATCTCGGAGATGTACGCGATACAGGGTGTACCGGAGACGTTCATCATCGATGCAAACGGTGATGTGGCTGAATTCATTTATGCTGGGGTGACCTTCGATCAACTTGCCGCTTCGATAGACCCATTGCTACAGGAAGGGTAATCTGCCATGAGCACAGCCGGTATTTTGATCTCGTTCATCGGCGGCCTATTGGGGGGGCTGGTCATCGTATTGCCGCTCATCTTCCGCGAAGACGTGGCACCGACAGAAGACACCTTGATCCAGGCGCAACGCGAGTACTTGTTGGTGTACTACGAGCAGGTTTTGCGAACGATGCGCGACCTAGATGAAGACTACGATACGGGCAAACTCGCCGAGGCGATGTATCTTGAATCGCGGGAACAGTGGATTCAGAGCGGAACCCAGATTCTGCAAGCCTTAGACGAATTGCCGACACCACAGGTAAACACAGCAACAAAGCTCGGCACAAACGAGATCAACCAACGTATCGAAGCTGAGATTCAACGCTACTTAACCGCGAAAGCTGGGAATTTATAACGCATGAAATGTCGTTGGGCGTTAACTTTATTACTTTGTGTATTGAGTGTGTTCATCGGTGCGTGTGGTACTAACCTCGCTGGTGAACCCGAGATCATTGCCACAATTCCATCGTCTTCAAATGTGCCAGACGTATCGTTATCGACTGGTGGTGCTCAGAATGTGTTGGCAAGTTTGCCGTTGAACCCCGACCTAGCGCGCGGCGCAGCGGTGTACGAGCAGAATTGCACCGGTTGCCATGGCACAAGCGGCGCAGGCGACGGGGCATTTGTTGTGTCTGGCGATATTGACGCCACGACGATGGTCGACTTCACACAACCATCGCTATCCAGCCCGTTGGAGCGCTACAACATCGTCACCAACGGCAAAATCGAGAATCTCATGCCACCGTGGGCCAATAGCCTCAGTGACTATGAGCGCTGGGCGGTTACCTACTACACACTGGCCCTGCCCTACACCGAGGCACAGATCGAACGAGGGGCGGAAGTTGCAGCGGATATAACACTCGCGGACACCGTCGAAATGAGTGATACAGCGCTCTTTGACAGCTTCGATAGCAGCTTGAGCGACGATGATCGTTGGGCAGGCGTGGCCTTTGCACGTACTCAGGGTTACGCCGTACGCCCCATCGACGGGGTTGATGCCGCACCACGCGAGGTCGTAACCGAAGGTGTGGTGATGGGAACTGTGATCAACGGTACCGCTGGTAGCACCGTTCCAGCGGACATGAGCGTTACGCTGCATATCATGAATGGGGACACGGATGAAACCTTCGAGGCACCGGTAAACGACAGCGGCGGTTTCTCGTTTGCGAATGTGCCCGTACATCAGGAGCGCGGTTATATCGTGTCGGCATTTTATGCGGGGCGCTTCTTCGGTAGCGAGTTGGTGCAGGGCGGTCCCGTTTTCGGTACAGTCGAGATGCCGGTGACCCTCTACGAGGTAACCGAAGAAGCGTCGGTCATCAGCATCGAAGGTATGGCTTACCAGATTCAACCGGACCCCGATGGCAACGGCTTACAGGTGATGCAGCTTGTGAATGTGGTGAACACGAGCGACCAGCTTTTCGCTGCCAGCGAAACTCTGCCAGATGGTGCACGGTACGCATCGCTTGCGGTGCCTATACCAGAAGGGGGAGAGTTGCTGCAATTTGCCGAGAGCGTAAACCGCTACGCGATTAGTGCAGATGGTGGTACGGTGTACGACACACGGCCTGTAATGCCAGGTGAGGATCATGTAATGCACATGACCTATCGAATTCCCTATGACGGAGCCTTTGAACTGAGCCAGCAACTAGGTTACGCAGTAAACGGCTTTGTTGAGGTGTATCTGCCAGCAGGCATGTCGCTCGGAAGCGACTTGATTGGCAACACTGGCACCCAGGTTCAGCAGGCCCATCGCGCGTTCGATATTTACGCTGGGGATTTGATTTTGCCAGCGAGTA
>CAYSVE010000813.1:0-2611 GCA_964434365.1 uncultured Anaerolineaceae bacterium
GGGTGTCCTTCGCGTTGGTCCACTGGTCGATCGTGATCTGATACCGCTCTTCCTCGGTGAGCAGGCCACGGCGGAAGTCGCGTTCGGCGCGCTCCACCACTTTGTCCGCACGTTCGAGGATTGTCATACGCTCATCGGGCACGGTGAGGTCGGCCACAGCGATGGTCGTCCCGCTAACCGTCGCATAGTGGAAGCCGTAGTTCTTGATGCCATCCACTACGTCGGTGGTACGCTCTGCGCCGATGCGCGTATAGCAGCGTGCCACAAGCTTCTGCAACCCCTTCTTGCCGAGCGTCTCCTGTACGTAGCGCATCTCGTCCGGCAGAATGCGGTTGAATATCGCACGGCCAACCGTCGACGGCTCCGGCTCTTCCTGCGGGCCGCGCTCATCGTAGATGTTACCAAGCAAGATCGGCGTTTGCAGGTTCACCAGACCAAGCCCGTACAGGTACTCGACCTCGTCCATATCGGTGACGAGACGGCGTTCGTGCAGGTTGCTGATGACCAGCTTGTCTTGCAGGCCACGCTCGCGGATGAGCTTGCGCACTTCGACTGTGTTCGCCAGCGTGCAGTCAATTTCGCCTTCGAGCAATGCGCGTAGTGTGCGGTCGATGGCAGTTTCGAGAATCTTCTCGCGCCCGTTATCGTCTTCTTCCTTCACATCCTCGAAGATCATCGCGCCCGGCACGTCGTGGTTGATCGCCCAGTAGTAGCCGTTCGAGCGCATCGCGATACCTACACGATGCTCCGTCGAATCCAGCACCTCGAAGGAGCGAAAGTCGTCGGCGCGCTCAACGGTCGTCACGATTTCGACCGTGGGGTCCATCGTGAGGTAGTAGCAGCCGAGCACCATGTCCTTGGATGGACCAACGATCGGCATACCGTCCGCAGGCTTGAGCAGGTTGCGCGTGGAAAGCATCAACTCGCGCGCTTCCTTCACGGCCTTATCACTCAGCGGCACATGGACGGCCATCTGGTCACCGTCGAAGTCGGCGTTAAAGGCCGAGCAAACGAGCGGGTGAATCTGGATCGCCTTACCCTCGACCAACTGCGGCTCGAAGGCCTGAATACCCAGGCGGTGAAGCGTGGGCGCGCGGTTGAGCAGGACCGGGCGTTCCTTGATAACTTCCTCAAGGACTTCCCACACTTCCGGCTTCTCACGCTCGATGATGCGCTTCGCGCCCTTTACGTTGCTGGCGTAGCTGTAACGCACGAGGCGGCTAATCACGAATGGCCGATAGAGTTCTAGCGCCATCGTCTTCGGCAGGCCACACTGGTGCAGCTTCAACTTCGGCCCGATGACGATCACCGAACGCCCGCTGTAGTCTACACGTTTACCGAGCAGGTTACGGCGGAAGCGGCCCTTCTTGCCCTTAAGCATATCGCTCAGCGACTTCAGTTCGCGGCGACCACGACGGCTGAGCGCCTTGCCGCGCTGGCTGTTGTCGATGAGGCTGTCCACGGCTTCCTGAAGCATACGCTTTTCGTTGCGCACGATGACATCCGGCGCGCCGAGTTCGAGCAGGTGCTTCAGGCGGTTATTCCGGTTGATGACGCGACGGTACAGGTCGTTTAGGTCGCTCGTCGCGAAACGCCCACCGTCGAGCTGCACCATCGGGCGCAGGTCCGGCGGAATCACCGGCAGCACAGTGAGGATCATCCACTCGGGACGGTTATCGCTCTTGCGCAAGCTCTCGACGACGGCGAGGCGCTTGGTTGCCTTCTTCTTGCGCTGCTTCGAGCGCGTAGTGCGAACCTCGTGCCACAGTTCGGTTGCCAGTTTGTCCAGGTCCAACGTGCGCAGAATTTCGTGGAAGGCCTCCGCGCCCATGTTCGCCTGGAACACCTGGCCGTAGCGGCTCTTCATTTCGCGATACTGCGTCTCGCTGAGGAACTGCCCCTTTTCCAGGCGCTCGATTTCGTCGCGTGTGCGCTTGGCGCTGTCGCGGATGACCTGGCGACGTTCCTCAAGGTCACCGATTTCGTCGTCGAGGCCAACAGCGGCGTCGCTCGTGAAGCCCTCATATTGCGCACGGGCTTCCTCGATGGCGTGGGCGCGTTCTTCCTCGATGTAGGTCTGGAGTTCGTTGATGTACTCCTCGACCTTGTCTTGCACGAGGGAAATGTGGTCGTTGGTCACCGTTTCGTTGAGCGAGACGATTTCCTCGTCGCTGCCATCGAACATCATCGCCGATGGGGCGGGGGAACCAACCAACGACTCAATGCGCGCCTGGATGGACTGGGCATCCTGGATGAGCGCGTCAGTGCGATTAGCCATTTCCGCTTCGTACTTCGAGTGAATTTCCGCGATGCGCTCGTCGAGCGAGCCAAGCGTTTCGTCGCGCTCGTCGCGGATCATCTTCATGCGGTTTTCGATTTCGCTGTTGATGGCCCCTTCTTTGTCCTCTAGTTCACGGACAATACGACCGAGGGCCTTCTGGCGCGCATCTTCATCGACATTGGTGATCACATACTGCGCAAAGTAAAGGACACGGTCCAGATTACGGCGGCTTACATCGAGCAGCAGGCCGAGGTAGCTCGGGACGCGGCGCGTATACCACACGTGGGCCACGGGTGCAGCCAGTTCGATATTCCCCATGCGCTCGCGGCG
>CAYSVE010000814.1:0-2606 GCA_964434365.1 uncultured Anaerolineaceae bacterium
GCTCCGAACAGCTGATTCGCTGGAAGCTGACCGGTTCCCTGCCGGAGTCGTCGGCCCCGTCCGCATTGTCGACCAGCAGGCACCGGCGCCACACCCACACATCCCGGACCCACCCAAACAGGCCCACCACCCCCACCACCGACAAAACCCGCACGGGCGATACCCCGAAACTCCCTTCGATGCCTCGGTTTGCACGGCGCAGTAGCCACACGCTACCACCCACCAGGACAAGCCCCCACAGGCCGACCAACATCGCGATGAAGTATGGAAGAAACTCGACAAACATGTTGATAACCTCCGTTTAAATTTACGGTCGGTTAATGCTATTATAGGGCAATATCGGCACGATCATCCCCCCTGCGATGCGGGGATTCATCTGCCGAAGTCCGTGATACGGTGGTATCTATATCTATGCGTGAAAAACCCCACTAAGGGCGGTATACTGTGCTGCGTCATGCAAAGGAGACGCCCACGATGACCGACCCCCTCGCTCCCGACTCGTTGATGCACCATGTTTGCGCTCTGGCCGATGACATCGGTCCACGCCCGGCAGGCACCCCTGGTGAAGCCGCCGCACAGGACTATGTTCGGCGGCAGCTCGAAAGTTACGGTGTAGACGATGTGCGCACGCTGCGCTTTAAAACACCGATTTCGTGGGGATTCTCGATCGGTGCGCCGCTGGCATTGGCGGTCGCCGGGTCCTTGTTGCCATTCGGGCGGCTGGCGCGTTTGATCGGTGCGGGGGCCTCGTTTTATGCCGCGCATCAAATCTGGCGGACATTCGCTGCCGATCGACCTGCGATGGCACGCCTTGCCAAACAACTTCCAAGCTCCACACAAATTGCAGTAATCCCTGCCGCCAGTGGCGAAGCCAGGCGCAAGGTGGTGTTCGTTGGCCATGTGGACGCGAACAAAAATCGATGGTCGTTCAAGACGCCGATGAAACGGTTCTTACGCTTGGGCGGTACTATGCTAATGGTTCTGCCGCTGTTGAATGGCATGGTCCAATTGCTGCGTGTGGTGTTCCCGAAGCATGCCCCCTTCCGTCGTGCTCATCGAGACAGTGCAATCGGCATCTTGGCGATGCTCGCCCAGACCTACGGCGATGAGCATGGTGAGTGGGTGGATGGCGCCAATGACAACGCGAGCGCAGTCGCGTGTTTGTTGGGGCTGGCTCAGCACTTCCAGGCGAACCCGCTACCAAACACCGAAGTCTGGCTGGCGTTCACTGGTGCCGAGGAGAGCGGTAATCTCGGCATCCACACCTTGCTAGATGCCTATGGCAGCGACCTGTACGACGCCTACTTTGTGGATTTCGAGATGGTGGGTGCGGGGCGGCTAGGCTACGTAACGCGCCACCTGAGCCTGTCTCATGTCACGGGGTATACACCCGACGCGGAATCCGTCGCGATTGCGAAACAGGTCGATGAAGAAAACCCCGTGCTGGGCATCGAACCGCGTACCCTTATGGTTCAGGAGGAAGTGAATGTGCTGCGTCAGCGAGGCTACCGGGCAATCGGCCTGTATGGCTACGATGCCCGCGATTTCTTCCCGTTGAACTGGCACCGCAACACCGATTCCTCCGAGAACATCAAACCGCCCACCCTAACGCGGGCGGCAAAGTTCGCCCAGGCGTACGCCGAAAAGGTCGACGCGCTACCGGAGTCATGATTCGGTGGTGCTGCCACCCGTGAAACCGGCCAGCAGTGCGATCGCGATTCGATCACACTTAAGCATTAAACCGCATACAAAAGCCGACGACCAACCCCATCGCAACCCGCAGCGACGTAGCCTGTGCCGTGTAGCCGATAAGTAGCGGACCGGCCAAAAATGCGGTGTACCCAAAGGTGAGCACGCCGCTCATGCTCTGCTCGCTGCTGAGGCCCGGCAGCCGAGACCCCGCACTGAGGATGATAGGAATAAGATTGCCCGCACCGACGCCCGCGAAAAAGTACCCGACCACCGCAGCATTCGCAGTGCCGACAATAAGGCTGATGCCCAGCCCAACGGCTGCGATAAGGGTGCTCACCCGAATGATAAACGCTGGGCCGAACCGCTCCACGAGGGCATCGCCGGAGAGGCGGCTGATGAGCATCCCCACAGAAAAGGCAAACAGGCCGATTGCCGTTAGTTGCTGGCTTGCGCCCAGGTCCACGCGTAAATAAACCGCTCCCCAGTCGGAGACCGTGATTTCGGAGAGAAATGCGAGCAGCACCATCAACCCGAACAACAGCATCATGCCGTTACGCGGGATGAGTGGCGGGCGCTCGGTTGTGACCTCGTGCTTTTGTTTGCCTTCGGGGAGCAGAAATCGCCCGGCAAGTAGTGCCAACATGAGCTGAATCGGTAGGATGGCGAGCGTGTGTGGCAGTGGTCCGATGCCCACACTCGCGATGATCGTCCCCACCACGGTGCCTGTCACCGCGCCGATGCTGAACATCCCGTGGAAGTTGGACATCAGCACGCGGTCGTATTGTCGCTCCACGAGGACCCCCTGGGTGTTCATCGCGACGTCCATGGCACCGGCACAGGCCACAAAGACCAACCATATGAGCAACGCGAGAGGCACGCTGGGGGCAAAAATGAGCACCGGCTGTAGCAAACTG
>CAYSVE010000815.1:0-2606 GCA_964434365.1 uncultured Anaerolineaceae bacterium
ATAATAATTGTCAGACTGACGTTGTTCATCGTTAGCTCTACTCCTCACGTCTATACGATGTTCATCCTACACGCGGGAGTGGTGGGGCGTCTACTGGCTTTTTGCGCGGGGCGGGGTGTGGTACGATGAGACGTTGAACGATAGGGAAAGGGTAGCGTGTGGCAAAACGAAAAAGCGAGGCGGAATCCAAAGTGGAACGCCTGACGTGGTTTTTACTGGTCATCATCTTCGCGGTGCTTAGCATCGCCGAGGATAACCTCACCGGCACACAGGACATCATTCCCAACTGGGTGGTCCCCATATCGGGGGCGGTGGTCCTGCTAGGGAGTGGCGTCTACCAGTATTCGCGCAAGTGGCGCGTGAGTCCCGTCACATGGATTATCGGCGTCATCTTGCTGATGTTCGGCCTCATAAATTTGTACGTGGACCAATCACTAGACCTTACCGGCCTATCGCTGCTGTCTTTCGCAGCCGTGATCCTCTTCGGCCTGCTGACCGGTGAAACTTAGTTGCCGTCATTTGTAAAAATTATTACAATCATTGGGGAGAAAGTTACCGGGTTGATCGATGGTGGACGCTGAGTACCGCACAACAGTGGAAGATATTCGCAAAATGGCCCTCCCGTTGGGGACGAAGGTCGTTGCGGGCGATGGGTTGCTGAACCGCCCTGTGGCGTGGGTGACCATCATTCACCCCGATGAGGGGGTGTTGCCGCGCACCGCTCAGCAGAACGAGATCATACTGGTAGCGCCCCATAACGGCACATCGGACATCGACCTTGTGCGCTGGGCGTCCGATTGTGAGGCCTCGGCCATTATTATGAACAAGGTCGCCTCGCCGACAGCCATCGCCGAGGCAAATGCTTACGGCCTGCCGGTGCTTCACTTGCCCGACGACGCCCACATCCGCACGGTGGAAAAAGACGTCGTGAGCCTGCTCGTCGACAGACGGGGCCAGTTCGAGCGGCGCGGCACGCAGATTTATCGCCAGCTTACGCAAATCTCCTCACGCAACGAGGGCATGAGCGAGATCATCAACGCGATTGCGCGCCTCACGAGCAAATCGGTGATAATACAGGATAAACGGTTGCGCATTTTGCACAGCACCGTGCAGCCGGGCCTCGTCGCCCACTGGGATGAGATCGAAACGCACCTGCGCAAAACCAACAGCCTGCCGGTCGAACTGCAAGATCGCCACCGCGTGAGCGAAATCGACAACCCGGTGATGATGCAGGCCCTCTCCTCGGCGACGCTCGCGCGGCTCGTCGCCCCGGTGATTACCAAAAATGTCGGGCGCGGCTACCTGTCCATCATCGGCGCAGAGAGCGAGTTCGACGACATCGACCAACTTGTTGCCGAGCACGGCGCTGCCGCTTGCGCCATCGAAATGGCGAAGGCCAAGGCCATCAGCGACACCGAGAAGCGCCTGCGCGGCACCTTCCTCGACCGGATGCTCATCGGCGATGTGAGCCAACAGGAGGCCGTGCGGCAGGGTGAGCGCTTCGACCACGATATGACGAAGCCCCACCTCGCGATGGTCCTCACCTGGCAAGGCGACAAAACCCCCTCTATGCGCCGCCTGGAAACGCTCGTCAACGGGGTGGTGATGGCGCAGAGCATCGAGGCATTGGTGTGGCAGCGCGAGCGCGAACAGGAAATTCTGGTGTTCCACGCGACCAGTGCCGAAAACCCGATCGACGACAGTATGAAACTCGCCGAGATGTTTAGCAGCGAGGCGCAACGGCAATACCCGGGTACGAGTATCGCTATCGGGTTGGGGCAGGCCGCGCGCGACATCGGCACGTGGCGCAACAGCTACCGCGACGCTGTACAGGCCCTCGACCTCGCGATACGCTTGCAAACCGACACACCGCTGTACATCGGCGATTTGGGTGTGTACCAGCTTATCCTCAGCCTCAGCGACCGCGATAAACTGCTGGCCTTCGGCGACCAAACGCTGGGCAAATTGGTGGAGTACGACCTACGACAACACGCCGATTTGATCAAAACGTTGGAGGCGTTCTTCGCGTGCCACGGTAACCTCAGCCAAACCGCCGAGATGCTCATCGTGCACCGTAACACGCTGCTATACCGGATGAACAGAATTAATCAGATCGCGGAGATCGACCTGAACCGCCCCGAAACTCGCCTGGCGCTGCACCTCGCCTTAACGATTCGGCGTTTGCTGTTGCTGAATTAAACCGAACATTTAGCAAACCTTCACAGAAAAACGGTGAACTTTTTACGACCTTTATACATGTTGCACAATCTTTCGTTAGGTAGATTTTGCAACAACCACAGTATGCAGCTGTTATGTCCCTCGCTACAATGACTAACGGTCGAAGCGTGTTTGTTGTACAAATTCCACAACGAATACTTTCGCCAAACCAATAAATCCTTTCGCAACCTACCGAACGTCGACCGACTCATGCGTGAAGCGAAACGTTTTCGCGCCGAACCCAACCCGCAACCTCGGCAGACGCTCGTAGACGACAAGTAAACGTAATCAACAAACCAGGAGGAGCGCCATCCATGGACGAGACCAACCAGTTCGACTTCGCTGACGTTCCCCCGTTGCACATCGAAGACCGGCGAGAGCGCGACGCA
>CAYSVE010000816.1:0-2605 GCA_964434365.1 uncultured Anaerolineaceae bacterium
CTTCCTGCGTCACCATCTGCTATGATAAAACTTCTCATTGTTGTTGAAACTGACGTTTTGCCGATGCACATTGTTTTAAACGCACACTTACTCTCGAACCGGGCAGGGTACCGCACCGCTGGCATTTACGGGTACATCTATCATACATTGGCGAACCTGCCCGCCTTCGCGCCAGATCACTGGCGATTTACAGCCTTCGTCGGTGCCGAGAACACCCACACCTTCGATGGGATGACGATGCAGCACGCGCCGGTCGATACCGAAGCGCCCACGCGCCGCATCCTGTGGGAGCAGATGATGCAACCCTTCGCCATCCGCGATGCCGACCTGTATCACGCGTTGGCCTTCGTGGGGCCGGTGTGGCCTGCGGGGCCGCCCACCGTCGTCACCGTATACGACCTGAGCTTCGTGCACTTCCCCGGCGTGTTATCGACGGCGCGCCGCGCCTACCTGCGGACGTTCACCGCGCACACCTGCCGCGCCGCAAAGCGCATCATCGCCATCAGCGAAAGCACCGCCCGCGACGTCACCGACACGTTCGGCATCGACCCGGCGTGTATCGATGTCGCGCCACCCGGCACCAACTTCGATGTGTACAAACCCCTACCCGAGGACGAAATAGCGGCCTTCAAAGCACGCCTGAACCTGCCGGAGACATTCTGGCTGTTCATCGGCACCCTGGAACCGCGCAAGAACTTACCTCGCTTGTTGAAGGCCTACGCCGCCCTCAAGGACCGCCCCCCGCTCGTGCTCGGCGGCGGTAAAGGCTGGGACTATGCGGAAATTTTCGAGACGATCGACCGCTACAAGCTCGACGTGCGCACCCCCGGGTTTATCCCTTCAGAAGACCTGCCGCTCTGGTACAATAGCGCGGCGCTTTTCGTGTACCCCTCCATTTACGAGGGGTTTGGTATCCCTGTGCTCGAGGCGATGGCCTGTGGCACACCGGTTATCGTCAGCAACGCCTCGTCGTTGCCCGAGGTCGTCGGCGACGCCGGGTTGACCGTTCCGCCGGATGACCTGGGCGCATGGACCGATGCCCTACGCACCGCCCGAGACGACTCGATGTGGCGCGCACGTGCCCGGCAGGCCGGGGTGTGGGCAGCGAAACGCTATACCTGGGAGCGCACGGCCTTACAAACTGTGGAGAGCTATCGGCTCGCCTTAACGGAATGATTGCAGAACAAGCTCACGTCGCCCCGCACCTCAAGCGGGACATCCCCGAACCCCCGTGGCTGATGCCACTGCTCGACGCCTCGTTGGCATTTTTGGCCTTTGGCCTGGCCTATGTGCTGCGCTATCAGTTCGAACTCATTCGCCCAGTGCTCGAAGTCAACCGGGTGCCGTTTCGCCCCTATGTGCCGTTTGCGCTGGTGTATGTCACCTGGCTGATGGTCAATTACGCGGGCGGTGGGTTGTACCGCCGCTGGCGCGGGCGCTCCTTCTTCGATGAATTCGCCACCATCGCCAACGGCGTCACAAACGCGACCGTGCTCGTGATGGCAATTAGCTTCGTGTTGCAGGCGACGGTCTTCAGCCGGTTGATGCTGGTGTACGTCGCGGCGATCACGATTTTGCTGCTGGGGAGTGCTCGCATCGCACGGCGTATGACCTACGCCTATCTGCGAACGCAGAAGCGCATGGGCACCCAACGCGTGCTGATAATCGGTTTTGGCGAGGTGGGGCAGGCCGTCCTCCGCACGATGATGGCGCGCAAGGGCCTTGGCTATTTGCCCATCGGCTACCTCGATGATGTCCCCGAGCGCGGCAACACCGATTTAGGTCGTCTGCGGGGGCTGGGTGGGTTGAATAACCTCGCCGAAGCGCTGGAAGACCATTACGTCGACCTTGTGGTGATTACCCTGTCGTGGATTCATCACGAGCGCATCATGGAAATGGTGCAAACGTGCACCGACGCTGGCGTCGATGTGCGCATGGTGCCGGATGTCTTCCAATTGAATTTGCGGCAGGTCAACATCGAAAACCTCGACGGCATTCCACTGCTAGGGGTAAGCACCCAGCCGCAACTGAAGGGCGGCAATCGCCTGCTGAAGCGGATTGTGGACCTTACGCTGGTGATGATCACCGCGCCGCTTTGGTTACTCGTGGTGGGGTTGGTGGCGCTGGCTATTCGCCTAGACGACAACGGGCCAGTGTTCTACACGCAACGTCGTGTCGGTGAGGGGGGCCGCCTGTTCGATATGGTGAAGTTCCGCAGCATGGTGCCCGATGCCGACCGCTATCGCGAGCAGCTCGTGCGCGAACACAACCTCGACCCACGCCACCCGAAGATCGAAAACGACCCGCGCATCACACGGGTGGGGCAGTTCATCCGCCGCACCAGCCTCGACGAACTGCCGAACATCTTCAATGTGTTGCGCGGGCAAATGAGCCTCGTCGGCCCGCGCCCACCCACACCCGATGAGGTCGCGCTGTACGAGTCGTGGCACCGGCAGCGGTTGTTCACCATGCCGGGGATTACCGGCCTATGGCAGGTAAGCGGGCGCAGCGACATCCCCTTCGATGAAATGGTGCTGCTCGATATTTACTATATCGAGAACTGGTCGCCACGCCTCGATGCCGAAATTCTGCTGCGGACGGTGCC
>CAYSVE010000817.1:0-2604 GCA_964434365.1 uncultured Anaerolineaceae bacterium
TTGCTTGTTGGTCTCATGAATCAGCGTTAACATGGACAACAACAGGGGCTGCCGCATCAACGGAAGAAGCGGGCTGTCCTCCTCGTTTACGGGTTTCGTCAAATCCTCGGCAAGTCGACGCGTGATCTGTTGCGCCACATCCTTACCCCCGAACGTCGCCGCCCGCGTGAGTGCTGCGTAGCGATACCAGTTCGTGATGTAGGTGGTGATTTGCTTGCGCGAGAACGGTGCCAATTCGGCTGAGCGAAAGCGCGCCGACATGCGCCACTTTGCGTTCGCTTTGTAGGCGTATGTCCGCGTGGTGATGAGAATGCGGCATTGTGGGAAGCGGTCGGCCCATTGTTCGATGATCTTCTGAATGATGATGCGATCTTTTTCCCGATTGACCTCGTCCAGGCCATCGAGGATGAGTATGGCCTGGGCGTGCGTGCTAGACGACAGCAGATAGTCTTCGAGGAATGGCGCAAAACGCTCGGCAATACTCTGCAAGTAGGTCAGCAGGTGCTTCGAACTCGCTTGCGTCGCCGACTTGGCAAAGTGCGGACTCGCCGCGAAGTTGCGCAATGGCACAAACAAAGGCAGGATTGCGCCATGAACCCAGGCGCTACCCAGCAGTTGCAGGCCGTCGACCCCGTATTGTTCCGGGGAATCTGGGTCGCAGGCGTAGGCCAGGCACGATGCCAGGTAGCGGGCCAGGAAGCTTTTGCCGGTACCGGCTGCGCCCGTGATGACCAGATAGGGACACACCGAAATCATCTCGATGGCCGCCCGCCGGGCCTCAGCGAGTTCTTCGTTTACAGCCTGAAACCGCAGCCGCGTCAGCGTGTCATCATCGGCGACTTCATACGTATTGTGACGCCACACATCCAGCGGGGTGTACAACCGATGAATATACAGGGCATACTCCGATTGGTGGGCCTCGGTGGGGAAGATACGGCTCAGGTCGGGCCGGTTCCACTCTGCCCTCAGGTTAGCAAGGTACGACTTCAGCGCAAGTTTGTCGCCCTTGTAAATATCGGCAACGATGTTGGCGTTGCCCCCCGCGATGATGACGTGGCCATCGGCAACAATTTGTTCCACAACAACCCGAAAACCCGACGGCTCATCGAGCATGCGCCAGGCATCGTTTAGCAGGCTCTTCAGGAACGCATTGTAATGTGCGCGATCCTTGGCGAAGCTATCCAGCACGCCACTTTCCAAAATGAAGAAATTAAGCGCCTCTTGCACTTCGGGGTTTGCCCCTGCCTGGTCGATAAGCCGGGTTACGGTGTTACGGACATCTTGTAGCGCAAGCATCGGCTTTAGCGGAACGTGCGGTGTTAGCGCACCGCTACGCGGTGAGGATGCCACAAGGGTGGCGAGGCCATCCTGCGGTTCGCCATCGCCCGGCGTGGCAAAGGGGGCGAGGATGAGCGCCACCAACGTTTCGATGTTGCTCTCTAGCCCAAGCGCCCGAACCCTGTCGTAGTAGGTTTTCCAGTTCGCTGCAAGGTCGCGCTGCCATGCTTGTTTGGTAAGGGCCATAGGTCGTAGATGTTATTTGCGTAGTATCGCGGACAAGAAAGAGGTTAGTTCGACGCCGATCGAGGCCAGTATCTCCTCGAAAAGCGAATCCCTAACCACCGCCATCGCTTCTTTCGCGATCTTCGGGCTTGCCTTCACGAAGAAGCGGATGGTGGTGAACAGCTTTCGAATGTCTGGCGTTTCGGTGCCCGATAACCACGCACGCAGTTGCTCCAGGTGGCCCTGGCCTTTGCCATGTGCCTCCTGCGGTAGGTTCGCCTCATCGAGCGCTTTCGCTAGGCTATCGAGTTTTTTGTGGAGGGCAACCGCTTTTTGCCGCGAGGTTTTTACACCCGCAATGCGGATGTCGCTCTCCTGAGCGACGCCCCGGCTATCGACGCTGAGCACGGAGTCGCCACCGGAGACGACGATGTGCCCGGAGCCTGAAACACTACCGATGCTGATGCTGATCGCTTGCTTGTCTTCACCTGGGTTGGTCATGGTCTCATCCTTAATTGAACTAGGTGGAAAGCGCAACGAGCCGGAACCCGATCGACGCGTAAAACGTGCGGGGGTCCAGGTTGTAATAAAAGTTGACCTGGGCGCGCTCTAGGGGGCTAACGAACGAGCCACCGACGACTGCATATTTGGCAATGTGGCCGTCGTCTGTCATGTCGGTGCTGTGGCTTACCGTGTGGTCGATGCACCACTCCCACACATTGCCCGCGAGGTCGTACACTTCGGCTGGGCCACAGCCATTGCGATACCCGGTGACGGGTGTGCTCTGGCGCAGCTTCGATTCGCGGGTGTTACAACGGTCGAAATCGAAGGTGTTGCCCCAGGGGAATATGCGATCATCGTTTACCTGCACCGTGCGCTTCCAGTGCAAGCGTTGCGGCAGCGTGATGTTGCAATCGAGGCGATAGCTCAGCCATTTCGTGAAGGCCATCGCTTCGAACCACGTCACCATTTCGCGGGGATGATCCTTTTTGCGGTTGCTCGATGGCCGTGGCTGGGGATGATTTCGGTACCACGACCACGCCTGCGCGGAGAACTCCCACCACTCTGGGTTGCTGTAGCCTTCGTCGTCGCGGACAAACA
>CAYSVE010000818.1:0-2604 GCA_964434365.1 uncultured Anaerolineaceae bacterium
GGCGATAATAGGTTGTAATTGTTGTGGAGGAGTTCTATGCCGGTACAGCTACAAAAATTACCGGGCAAACCCGTCATCATCGCGACCTTTCACCAACGCATTCGCCCGAAGGACGTACGGCATATGTTCAAGAAGACGGCCACCCTGCTCCAAACCCACGGCGGACCGCTATTCCGCATTGTCTGCTTCGAGGACGTCAAAATCTCCTTCGCCGAAATGCTGATGCTCACTACCGTGGCGAGCCAAATTCGCCCTGGTGCCACCGGCGACCCACGCGTTTATCCCATCCTTGTCGGCGACCACCCACTGCTGGACTTGTTCCGCGAGACGATGGCCCAGGAACCGTTCGGCAACGTGAACATTCCCATCTTCAACCGGTTAGAAACGGCCCTGCTCTACGTCAACGGCCAGCTTGCAAGCCGCGGCGCAGGCTGTTAGTCGCTCAGTTCCTCGGCAGAGAGGATTTCCTGCGTCGTCGAAAGGTAGAAGATGCGGTATCGATGACCGGGGTGAAATGCAGCGTACACCGGTGGCGAGACGGAAAACTTCTGGCTGCCGATACGGACCACGTAACTCGGCTCAGTTTTCGGCTCGTTGACTCTGCGTAGCTTTACAGGTCCCTGTATCGAGCGTAACTCGGCCTGCGTCACCATGCGGCTTTGTCGCATCCACACAGCGACTACCTGCCGTGAGGTCAGGCCGCCGAGAATCACGAACATCGCCATAATGCCCAGCGGCATGCTCGATGTCTCGCCGGTGTTAGCCCGCTCGCTGAGCAGCCCGCTGATGAGGAACAGCACCATCATAAAACTGACGATGATAAAAGCGATGAGCGGAAACAGCGTGAAAAAGCGCTTCGTGCGCAATTGTCGCCGTTGGTGCTGGCTGATTTCGCCGCGTGCATTGGCCTCGATATCGTCTTGTGTGAAGTGAAGCGCGTGCTGTAGTTCAGTCATTGGGTTCCACCGTGAGCACCGTCCCCGTGTGACCGGTACGATACAGCGTATATGCCTCGCCAGGTTGGAACGCCTTGAAAGCCTCGGCGGTCACCGTTGCGACCTCGGCGGCATCGGCCACGCGGACGCTATACACCACCGATGGCCCGTACTGCCGCGCGACATGCTGTGCCGCCCCCGTCACCGCCTCCACATGGCCTGCCTTGAGGTCAGCAGTTTGGCGTAGCCAGTTACGTGCAAACATCAGCATGAGCATGGTGTTACACACCAGCAAAATGGTTGCGATGCCCGATAGCAATAGCGACCCCTGCCGCAAACCGAAGAACAAAAACGTCGTGGTGAGCAAAACAAACGCCGGGATCATCGCCGTGCCGATAAGGGCATCGCGACGACGACGCTGCCGAATACGGGCAACTTGCCGCTCGCTTAGGTGCCCCTCTCGGTTGGCTTGGAGGTCATCCGCGTCGAAGCGTAGCGCGTCCATAATGGTGCTCATGGCGTCTTCTGGCGTGTGTGTGGTTTCTGTCAACGAAGGGCCTCCTTCCCCAATTGCCAATTAGCGCAAAGTTTACACCCTGCGATGACAAATGTCAGGGCTAGCCAGGGACAAGTGTCAGTAGGCCCTGGCTGTGAAAAAGTGCACAATATAGATAAGCAAGGTCAGTTGGAGGTCAACCAAAGTCATCCAGAACACTACCAACCCTGACGAAAGAAAGGAGCGGCAAGTGGGGAAGACCAACCGGCTTAATGGCGCCGACGAGGATACTCCGCCGTACAAGCTAAGCTGACAATAGCAAACCTTCCAAAGCACCCCTCACCACAGGGGTGTTTTCATGTGCCCCACGTGGCATTTTCGGCAACGCGGCTCCCCTGGTGACCTTCGACACCGCCCCCTGTGATAATTGTCACTATAGGCAGTTTGCAAAGCGGGCGATACTAAAGACAAGAAAAGCGTGTGCTCAACTCTGCATAGCTGCTCTGAACACAACTCCTCAACTCCAAGGCTCCCGCACCCAACGGGAGCCTATTTTTTACCCCGCGCAAACAGGCCGATGAGCGTATACATCAAGAAGCCAACCGGCCCCAGCATAAACGTGAAGACCAATGCCGGTGCAACGACCCAATGCGGCAGTTTGCGCGCCTGCGAATCGAGGTAAATCTGCCGCCCCACCAGCAAATCGAAGGCGAGGAAGTGCGCCCAACCCGTCGCAGCCCCGTGTGGGTTGCCGAGCAATTTGGCGATGGCCTCTGGCGTGGGGTTCGCAAGGTCGCGCAAATCGCCTTCGCCTTCGTCGAACAAGATACCTCGCGCAATGAAAATCACGTAGATGATGGAGGGCGTCGTAGCAACCCACGGCGACGACACGATGCGCCGCGTCCAGCGCCAGTTTGGCGCGAACAGCATCAACAGCCAGAATGGCATCACACTGATATTGACGATGCGGTGAAGTCGTTCGAGCATAGTATTTACTTCCGTCCTTAGCGTATCGACAAATTGGAGATACCCCACCATGATACCGAAAGTCGTTTACTGGCTGCGAAAAATTTGGCTCGGCCTAACCCTCACCTGCCCCAACTGCGAACAGGCGAGCTTGTTCAGCGGGCTAACGACGATGCACGAAACCTGCCCCAACTGCGGTGTCCGCTA
>CAYSVE010000819.1:0-2599 GCA_964434365.1 uncultured Anaerolineaceae bacterium
CAGTGTGATGCGCTATGGCCTGCAACACCATCACCCGCAACCGTTCGATATGCCAGCCTCTCGCTTCGAACTGTTTGCGTTGCGTCTGCAATATCTCCAAAGCGGCGGCAGGATCATTTTGCGCTATCGCAACGCGAGCATTGCTGAGCGGTAGGTCATGGGCTTCGAGTAAATGCGCAGGTGTGGATACATCCCCGCGCTTTAGCGCGAGCCTGACCCGCTCTGCGACAACAAGCGGTAGCTGACTATCGAATCCGTATTGCCTGGTAAACTGTTCCGTCTCCGCCAAGGCCCGTGCGGCAGCCTCGAACGTGTTGCGTGCCAGGGCAACACGGGCTAGCACAACGCCACAGGCTACGGGTGTGTCCACATTTTCGATCTGTCCTCCGAGTGTCGCACCCTGTTGTGCGTACTCAGCAGCACGGTCGAGGTCGTTCCACTCGTAGTGTAACCGTGCCAGCCCGAGATAGGCTTCGCACCCGGCATTCCACGGTGGGTTTCCCATTACCTCTAACGCCTGGCCATACGATTTTTCGGCTACGTGCAGTTGCGTATCGGCCTCATGAAGCTGCCCAAGGCAGGTCAGCGCCGCAACTGTGACCATCGCGTTGCCAGTTTCCTGGCTGATGCTCACGACTTCAGTGTAAACCTGTCGTGCTGCCTCACGCTCACCCAGGTACTGATGCGCTAACCCCATCGACCACATCGCCATCGTCCGAATCGCGCTGTTGTTGGGGGCAAGGTACGTTAACGCACGCTGCGATTCCGTCAACATCGTCTCGATGTCGTAATTTGGCCCGGCCAGCATCCCACGTACAAAGGCAATCTTACCGATGAGATCGCGCGTCCGACTGTCGCGAGGGGTGTCTTGCAAGGCGGCCTCGGCTACTTTCAGCCTATCCTCAATGCTGTTGACCTGTGTTCCAGTAATCATCAGCGCGACGGCGTAAGTTACCAGTAATTCGGGATTCGCTTCCAGGGTCGAACTCGGCAGCGACGCAAACCACTCCAGTATCGGCGTTGCCTCTCCACGAAAATACAGCGGCACGCCCTCGCTTTCGATCAGTCGTGCGGCGCGTAGGTTATCTCCGGCGGTCGCAGCATGCTGGAATGCCTCGGTCGTCAGCCCGTTTGCCTCATACCATATGCTGGCGCGACGGTGCAGGTCGATGAGGTTTACACCCGAGGATTGCTGGAGGCGTTGCCGCAGCAAATCTCTGAACAGGTGATGGTAGCGATACCACCGGCGTTCGTTATCGAGTGGGATGAGGAATAAATTGGCTTGTTGGAGGCCATGCAGCAGGTTGCTACTCGCAGGCGTTTCATCTGCAAGTACAGCGTCGCACAGCGGCGCGCAGAATCGTTCGAGAATAGAGGTCAACAGCAGGAATTGTTGCACGGGTTCTGGCAAGCCCTGCAATACTTCTTCGGCGAGGTAGTCCAGCACGAAATGGTGCGTCCCGGTGAACGACTCGATGAATGCGGTTTTGTCGTCGTGACTGCGCATGGAGAGCGCTGCCAACTGCAAACCGGCGATCCAGCCTTCGGTACGTGTTTCCAGCATGGCTACTTCCGCTGCCGAAAGCGACAGCCCCATCACCTGTGTGAGGAAATTCGTGGCTTCATCGGCGGTAAATCGCAGATCAGCGGCGCGTAATTCCGTCAACTGACCTCGCACTCGCCAGCGTGATAAGGGCAAGCGCGGGTCTTCGCGAGTGGTAATCACAAGGTGCATGTGCGGCGGTTGGTTGTTGACGAAAAACGCTACAGCAGCATCGATCGGGTGGCTGTCCAGCACATGATAATCGTCCAGCACGAGCACAAAGTCGTGTGCGATCGTCGCGATTTCGTTCAGCAGGTTGGTCAGCAACAACTCGATGGGTGGCGATTGCGGCGATTGCAGCAGCTTGGTCGTCCCCTCGCCGATTTTTGGCGCGACCGTTTGCAGCGCGGCGATCACATACGTCAGGAAGCGGCCAGGGTCGCTATCGCGATGGTCCAGCGAAAGCCATGCAACCTGGTGCGAGGTTGTCGCAATCCACTCGGTGACCAGCGTCGTTTTTCCGAAACCAGCAGGCGCCGAGACGAGTGTCAGTTTGCCCCGTAGGCCATCGTTCAGGTGGTGTAGCAGCCGAGACCGCACAATGACGTCCTGGGGAGGCCGCGGCGCGTAGAGTTTTGTCGTTAAAATATTCGTTATCATAACAATATAGTACCGGGGGCGAAAGACGAGGTAAACACAAAACGCACGGGCAGATTAGCCGAATGACGATGGGGGAGATCGTACAGGGGACTGCTTTTCGATCCCCCGCCGAGGTGATAGACCTTCGGTTAAGCCCGTAGCGCGGCGGTCGCCGACTCATCGACCGTGATGCTTGCCGGGTCGATCACCCCGCCGTACCCGCTTTTCGTCTTTTTTACCAGCGTGAGGGTCGTCGATGGGTGCAAGAATCGGTAGGTACGCGTCACCCCCACGCCGCCCCGATACTTACCCGCACCACCAGAGTCCTGGCGCATTTTGTACGTCTCGATGATCAACGGCGCTTCGGTTTCTAGCACCTCCACCGGGTAGTTGCGGCAACTGGGTTCCGTCAGGTGA
>CAYSVE010000820.1:0-2597 GCA_964434365.1 uncultured Anaerolineaceae bacterium
GCTTGGGGTGGGTTTTCTGCTTGGAATCGGCTGGGCTCGGCGTCGCCTCTCTGGGTGACGATGATCGTGTTGATGGTGCGGTAGCCGTCGGTGCCCGGGCGATACACGCCCGGCTCGCTGCTGAAGACCATCCCCGGCGCGACAGGGGTGCGGTCGCCGGGGGCCAGCCAGGGCGCTTCGTGGCTCTGTAGGCCCATCCCGTGGCCGATGCGGTGCCGGATAGCATCTTCCAAGCCGGCGTTTTTCAGCGCGTCGAGCGCGGCGGTGTTCACGCTATCGCAGGACGCCCCCACGGTGAGCGCTTCACGCGCGGCGGCGTCGCAGGCGGCGCACGCTTCCAGCACCCGCAGGCGGTCGCCGGTCGCCTCGCCCACAAGGAAGGTCGCGCCACTCTCGGCATGGTAGCCGCCCACCGATGCGCCGATGCCCGCAATGAGCGTGTCTCCCGGTTGGGGGGTGCGGGTGCTGGTTTCGCCGTGGGGCAACGCCGCCCGTGGGCCGCTGTGCACCGTCCCCACCACGTTGAGCAGGCGGCGGGCATACGTACCGCCCAGATCTGCAAACATGGCATCGCGAGTCACCTTCAGCCCTGCCTCGAGGATGTCGATTTCGGTGCCACCCGCGCGGATGATACCGGGTGCCGCGTCACGGATGGTTTCCAAGCACAGGTCGGCGTATCGAGCCGCCTGCCGCACACAGGCAAGCTCCTCTTCGGTTTTCACCCATCGCAGCGCTTTGACGATGGCCGGGTCCGCCAGTCTGTCGCTGTCGATTTGCGCGTGCATCCACGTTATGGGGTCGGTTTCGCCGGGGTACTCGAAGTAAATGCGGATGTCGCTAACCCACGTCGCCTCGGCGTTTTCCTGCTCCAGCAATGGGATGAACAGCGTCGGCGCGCCGCTCGGCGGGATGTACACGCCGATGGGCCGCTCCGAGGGGCTGTGGACAAAGCCGGTGGTGTACACCACGTCGTGGGCGTCGAGCAGTAGGATACCCCCTGCCCCATTCAGCGCGCCCTGCACCGCCTGCACCCGCCCCCGGTAGAACGCCTCGCCCAGCGGCATCATCGTCATAGCGTGACCCGCGCGGTGGTGCGCCCGGCCTTCTGCGCGCTCGCGCTGATGCTGAGCGTCGTCCCTGCCTCGGCACGGACGAGCCACTCCAGCTGACGCTTCGTCGCGGACCACTGCCGCAACCACGGTGACCACGTCGCGGTGCGCTCATCGCGGCCTGCGACGTGCCCGGCATCGGTTGTGGCGCGGCCTATGACGAGTTCGCCGCCGCTAATTTCCACGGAAACTGGCCCGGCGGCCTCGTGTTCCAGCGCGCGTTGCGTGAGGAACGTCGGCAGGAAACCGGTGTTCGCAACCGTAGCCGTGACCTTGTACAACCCCTCCGCGACTGGCTCTGCGCCTACATCCTCGATGCTCAACAGGGGCGTGCAGGCGGCGTGCTTCAGCGTGAACAGGCAATTAGTGTGGATCGTCTGTTGCAGCATGGCGCGGGCGTGGTCTGTCGTCGCGACGGACGACGGCGGTGGGTTGCGGAACAAATACATGTGTGTCCACCCGCCGATTTCCACCGGGCCAAGCTGCGGATGCTCGAACGGTGTCCACGCCACGAAGGCTGCACCGCCCAGGTGTTCATCGCTGAACCTTAGCAGCGCGAGTTCATCGTCTTCGTTGCGCCCGCGTACCTGATATTTCGCCGGATCTTTGATGCCTGCGGCGGCTTCGGGGTTCCACAGTTCCGTGCTAAAGGTGATGATGCCAAACTCGTCGTAGCTCCACTGCATGAGGCTGCCCACGCGCGGCTTGTCCGGTTCGGTCGTAAACTCCTCGTAGACGGAAATCACCGGGTAGCCCGTGAGCGCGGTGCCCATTTCACCGATGCGCTTGTACAGCGCCAAATCGACGCGCGGCAAGCTTTCATCCGATGCGACAAGCGACGGGCGCAAGTGTAGCCCACCGTGCGTGTGATAGCACTGCATCCCGGCGATGTTGGGATGCGCGAGGATAAAATCGGCCACGGCGCGCGTCTCCGGCTCGCTGAGGTGGTAATCGCCCGCACCGTACTGCCGGAACTCCGGCCTCCAACCAGCCGGGAAGTTGCGGTTCAGGTTGCCATCGCGCGGCTTTTGGATGTCGAAGCTCACGCCATCCCACTCGCCCCGGATTTCACCCTCACGGTAGAGGCGGTAGTACGGGCCGGGGCCGTTCTCGCCCGGCTCACGCTGAATCATCAGGCGTGGGTCCCTCTCGCTGGCCTTCCACTCGCCCGCCGGGTCTTCGATGCGCATTTGCACAATCAGGCCGTCGCCGTTGATGTCGTGCTGGCACAGGCCGCTCGTTTGCTCCTCGCCGGGGGCGTAGCGGCCATTCCCACACCAGTGATGCCCGGTCGTCAGGCTGATCTCTGCGCCGTCCGGGTTGGTGCGCGGCAGGATGTAAAACGCGGTATGGTCTAGCAGCCAGGAGACTTCGTCGTCGTCGCCGTAGTGCGTTAGCAGGTACCAGGCCGTGTACAGCGCGGTGTGCGATGTCGCGACTTCCTCCGCGTGGATATGCGCGTCGATATAGAAGGCGGGTTTACTGTCG
>CAYSVE010000821.1:0-2597 GCA_964434365.1 uncultured Anaerolineaceae bacterium
CAGCTCCCCACGCACCCACCCACCCCCGACGATACCCCCACCCGCCAGGCCGATATGCCACATGTTCGCCCCGGCCAAAAAGAACATCAAACCTGAAGTCGTGAAAATAATCGCGGCGGTACTCAGGTCCGGCTGCAAAATCACCAAGATGCCGATGAGGCTCACCAGCGTGGCGAAAGGAATGAGGCCATACGTGATGCTGCGCACCTTCGTGCGGCGACCACCCAGCCACACCGCGAGGTACATCACCGTTACGAGCTGTGCCAACTCACCTGGCTGGAACGAGCCACCAATGAGCGCGCGGCGCGCGCCGAACGTGTCGTCACCGAAGAGCAGCACCGCGATGAGCGCGCCGATGGTGGCTAACAACAGATAAATCGCGACACGCCGCCAGAAGCGATAGTCGACGAGCGCGAAGAACAGGAGCGCACCCAGCCCAATGCCGATATTCAGTACGTGCCGCAGAAAAATTGCCGATTCGCTGCCCCGCTCCTGAAAGCTCCAGTCGAATGTCGTACTATAGACCATCATCATGCCGATGGAGAGGAGCAACCCTACTACGATGAGCAAAAAGCCATCGATACCCGCCAGCACGTTGCGACGCAGCGCAGGCCGCACCTCATCGCCCCCCCTCGGAGTAGCAGTCGACGACGGGCGCTCACCGCGTACCGGGCGACGAACGGGTTCTAACGGCTCATCAATAAATTGTGGCGGAAGCGGTTGGTCAGTCATGGTGTTTCTCGCACATCGAACACACGGTCATTATAGCGCGCTCACCAGTTGACGAAAGTGCTCGCCACGGGCCGCGAAATCCTGGTAGGCATCGTAACTGGTGCCACCCGGCGAAAACAGGACCACATCACCTGGTTTTGCGACTTCGTTAGCACGATGCACCGCTTCGTCGAGGGTTTTCACACGCGTGAAGCGCCCGGCACCGCCCTGGAAGTTCTTCATCGTTTGCTCGACGAGGTCCCCGGCAGAACCGCCAAAGGCCACAATATGCCGAGACTTCTGGTAGGCGAGTTGGAGCATCTCCGCCCAGGGGAGTTTTTTGTCGGCCCCGCCCAGCAGTAGAACTAGCGGTTCATCGTAACTACGGAGCGCCGCGAGCACGCGTTCCGGCGCCGTGGCGATACTGTCGTTCACATACGTGATGCCATTGCAAACCCGCACCGTCTCCAGGCGGTGCGGCACCCCCTGGAAAGTGCGAATCGTCGCGGCCATGGCCTCCGGTGGAACGCCCGCCGCCCCGGCAATCGCACAGGCAGCCAGCACGTTGCTCACGTTGTGCGTACCGCGCAGCGGTATTTCGTCGACATCACACACCGTGTGGACGTTTTCATCGGGGCTGCTGACGCCCGTTACGACGATGCGCCCACCGATGAGGAAGGCACCATCGGCGACCATGTTGTTCGCGCTGAACCAGCCCAACGTACCCGACACAATTTGTTCCAACATGTGGCTACCCCCATCGTCGAAACCGAGAATTGCCACGTCGTGTGCGCCCTGGTGCGCAATGATGTTGGCCTTCGCGGCCATGTAGTGCTGCATGTTGCCGTGGCGGTCCAGGTGATTGGGGGTAATGTTCAGCACGGCAGCGATTTGCGGGCTGGTGTGCATCAATTCTAGCTGGAAGCTACTAAGCTCCAGCACAACGCGGTGCTGGGGCATCACGCCCATCATCACATCGATGAGCGGGCTACCGATGTTGCCACCGACCCAGGTTGTGATACCAGCGTGGCGAAGCATCGCGCCGACCAGCGTCGTGGTGGTCGTCTTCCCAGCACTACCGGTGATACCGATCACAGGTGCGCGACACCGTTCGATGAACAGCTGGGCATCGTTGGTGCACGGGATACGCCGTTCGCGGGCAGCCTGCACCAGCGGCGCACTGAGGGGTACCCCCCCGCTGACACACACCACATCGATGTAATCCATCACCTTCAGCAGTTCAGTCTCGGCGGCCATGCCCAGCGCAAACTGCACCCTCGGGAAATCCGCAAGATCGACGTTGAGTTCCTCCGGCGTTTTGCGATCGGTGACGACAGCCCTCGCACCAACGGAGGGCAACCAGCGCGCCAAAGCCTGCCCCTGACGACCAAACCCGACCACCAATACGCGTGCCCCGCGCAATACATCATCTGCCACGGTAATGCCCCCTATAGTAACGCCAACGCCACCCCGATGAAGGCACTCAACATGCCCATCAACCAGAAGCGCTGTACAATTTGCATTTCACTCCAGCCGCCGAGTTCGAAGTGCCCGTGCAACGGCGACTGGCGGAATAATCGCTGTCCGCCTGTCCAGCGGAAGTAAGCCACCTGTAGAATAACCGATAAGGTCTCGACCATCGGCACAAGGGCGATAATCGGCAACAGCAACCACTCACCGGTCATCACAGCGACGGTTCCAAGCGTTGCACCCAGCGCCAGGCTCCCGGTATCGCCCATAAAAAGCTGAGCCGGGTGCGCATTGAACCACAAAAACGCGAACAACGACCCCACCAGCACGAAGCACAACTGCGTGAGGAAGATTTGCCCCTGAATAAAGCTAATCACACCGTAGGCCGCGAACGCACTCGCCGTAATGATCCCCGC
>CAYSVE010000822.1:0-2587 GCA_964434365.1 uncultured Anaerolineaceae bacterium
GGTCGTCGGTGAGCTCTGTTACGGTGATCGTCTGCTAACGCGGGTCCGATACCTCACGCATGAGCAGTTCGCTAAGCACCACCTTGATGCGCTCCGCCATGCGGTCTTGCTTCAGCGTCATGTAAACGTTTCTCCTCTATGCATTGGCAGGGCCGCCTATGGGCGGCCTCACCTACCTGCGGCGCTAGTTGACACGTTCCACAACGAAGAATTCGATGATGTCACCCTCGTCGAAGTCATTGAAATTATTCAGCGAGATACCACATTCGAAACCGGTACGCACTTCGCGTACGTCCTCTTCGAAGCGCTTCAGCGACGACACCGTCGTGTTCTCGACGATGACTTCATCGCCACGGCGCACGCGTGCCCGTGCATTACGGCGTGCTTCGCCATCGAGGATGTAGCTGCCTGCGACCGACCCCACCCGCGAAATACGGAACACCTGACGCACCTCGGCACGACCAATCGTCGTTTCGGCGTATTCCGGCTCAAGGAGGCCGTTCAGCGCTAGCTCGACCGACTCGAACAACTTGTAGATGATGTCGTACTTGCGAATTTCGACACCGTGATTCGTAGCAGCACGCTGCGCCGGGTTATCGACATCGACATGGAAACCAATAATCAGCGCATCGGAAGCACTTGCGAGCATCACGTCGTTTTCGCTGACGTTGCCGATTTCAGCAGACAGGATCTTCACGCCGATGCCTTCGCTACCCGTTTCGATCGCCTCAAGGCCATCGACAATGGGTTGCAGCGACCCCTGCACATCGGCCTTGAGGATGATATTGAGTTCTTTGCGCTCGCCAGCCTGGAACTGGGCGAACAGGTCATCGAGCGAAACAGATTGGCGCTGCGATTGCTGCGCACGGACTTCGTCGCTCTCACGCTCTTCGATGATGCTGCGGGCCGTCTTCTCGTTCTTTACTCGCTCGAACGTGTCACCTGGCTCGGGCAGGCCGTTCAAGCCCATAACCGCAACAGGTGTCGACGGCCCGGCTTCCTTGACCGGATTACCGTACTCATCGAACATTGCCTTGATGCGCCCATACGTGTTCCCAGCGATGACCGTATCGCCGCGCTTTAACGTACCGTTGAACACCAACAGCGTCGCCATAGCACCACGGCTCTGGTCCATCTCCGCTTCGATGACAGTACCCGTGAGGTTGCCCATGGGGTTGGCAACGATGTCCTGATCTTCAGCGACCAGCAGCAGCGCCTCTAGCAACTCATCGATGCCGTCGCCCTGTAGTGCCGCGACCGGCACGAAGAGCGTATCGCCGCCCCAGTCGTCCGGGACGATGTCGAGTTCTGCGAGGCCCTGCTTTACCAGTTCTGGGTTTGCGTTGCGCTTGTCAACCTTCGTGATAGCGACCACGATCGGAATGTTGGCGGCCTTGGCGTGGTTGAGCGCTTCGCGGGTGGTTTGCATCACGCCGTCGTCGGCTGCCACCACCAGAATCGCAATATCGGCACCCTGGGCACCACGAGCGCGCATCTGGGTAAATGCCTCGTGACCCGGCGTGTCCATAAATGCGATTTCGTTACCGTCGTGGGTCACCCTGTAAGCACCGATATGCTGGGTGATGCCTCCAGCTTCGCCATCGACGACGTTGGCTTTGCGAATTGTATCGAGCAGGGTGGTTTTACCGTGGTCTACATGACCAAGAATTGTCACGATGGGTGGGCGACGAGCTAGGCTTTCCGCCTTCTCGGTGGCGTAAACCTTGCGCCATTCCTGGGCATCGGCAGCTTTTTCGCGCTCTTCCTGCGCGGCGGCTACCGTGGCCGATTGGGCTTCGAAGCCCATTTCTTCGACGATGATGGACGCCGTATCGAAGTCCACCTGTTGGTTGATCGACGCCATGATGCCGTTGGCAATCAACTTCTTCATCACGTCAATAGGGCTGGCTTCCATGAGGTCAGCCAATTCACGGACTGTGAGATAGTCCGGTACCAAAATTACCTGTTTTTCCTGTGCCATATGGCCTCCAAACTCCATAGCTCTGTCGAGTGGAAGCGACGGCACCAATGGCAATCAGGGCATATGGGGGTATGCCGTCGCAACCGCTTTATTGTTGTTCATTGGGTTATCCTGCTGCGTTGGGCTTCGTCCAAGACAGCACGGTCCGCCTCGGAGAGCGAACCACGGAGTGCTGAACCCAACACATTGGTCGTACGGGCGCGGTCCCAGCAGGCATCATCGGCGCACAGGTACGCCCCACGTCCGTTCTGTTTACCGCCCAGGTCGAGTACTAACCCAGATTCGGTTCGTACCAACCGCGTCAGTTCCGGCTTAGGGAACTTGCGGCGACACACTACACAGGTGCGCTCAGGAATATGACGCACCATACTACCCCAGGAAATCATCCCAGTCGTCGCGGGCACGGCTCCCCTTGCGCTTACGCTTGGAAACCACGCGCCCTGCATCTTCATCGTAAACAAGCTGACGCTTCTTGCGCTTGCTCTTCTTCTTGCTCTTCTTCTTGCCATCGTCTTCGTCGTCGAAAATCGCATCATCGTCGACTGGATCGAAGGTTTCGTATGCCGGCTCTGCTTCTGGCTCCTTACGTGGCCGTGCCGGTGTGGG